>SHVE01000014.1 GCA_009694365.1 Thermoleophilia bacterium
GCGGCGACACGAGAGGTGTACGCGCACGTGCTCCGGGACGAGCCGGAGTGGCTGCTCGATGGCATAAAGCGCGTGTTACGTGATGGCCCGGTGATGGCTGCAACCAGCCCGGTGGCCGTCTAGAACGACGAAAGGCCTGCATAAGCAGATCTTTCTACTTGGATGTGCGATTCAGGTGCGGAATCCCTTGCCCCCGGTGTCTGACACGTAACATTTCCCCCGGTGTTGGGGCTACCCGTTCTTCGCCATCCAGGCGCGGAACTTCTCAAACTTGTCCGCCTGCTCACGGAGGCGTGCGATCTCGGTCTCCTGCACGAGAAGCAGATTGGTAAGTTCCTTCATGGTGGACTCCAGGCGCCCGATGATCGTGACGGCGCCGCCGATCGTCGATGCGCGTGATGCCGCCGTACCGACGGGACTCTTGCGCACGCGTGACTGAAGGGTCCCACCGCGCTTCCGGGCGACGTTGTAGTAGTTGGCCGAGACGGTGCCCGCGTTGCGTCCCGTGCGCTCGGCGATGCGTGCGAAGGCGTCGCTCTTCGACATCGCTCCGTTCGTCGTCATCTGCTCCACCTCAGCAAAGATCGCGCTGGAGATGCCACCACGGGGTTCGGATCCGGTACTGGGGAGGGTGGTGCCGAGGACACCGTCGCCGACGCCAGTGGTCCCTCCGGACGTCGGTGATTCCGTGGTGCGTTCGTCCTGATCGATCATGCCGAGTCTCCTAACTGGGGGTGATTCGGGCATGGGGATACCCGCAAGGAGATGGCTTATGACACACGTGGATTACCGGTGTCAATAGTGAGTGGAACTCGTTGGGACAATGGTCATGCGTGTAGTGACCACGTGGACGTACGCCCGACGCGTCAAGTATTAATGAATAGGAGTTCTATGCCTTTGGGAAGACGGCCATGGTCGCAGTAAACCCATGAACGTACGCTCGACCCCCGACCGGACCGATCTCTCCGTTGCAGAAGAGTCCCCCCACCGGGATATCGCCGAGAGCGTCCGCGATCGCACGCACGTCGTGATCGGGTTCGGGGAACATCCGGGTGCCCCGGCCATTGCACGTAAACACCAGTGCGCCACCGGCACCGCCCGGGCCGACGACACCCGATGCCTCCGCGAGTGCTTCCCTGAGGTCAGCGGTGGCGGACGCGTGATCTCGGACTTGGAGTCGCATCACCTGTCCCACACGCACGCGCTCGCCCACGGCGATGGCGCCCGACTCCGGGTCGTGCCCGATGATTCCCCGGATGAGAAAGTCGCCCGGCCCCGGGTCGGCCGTGGTGCCGTCGATCAGGAGCCCGGCGAGCAGGCCGTGTTCGGCGAGGACCCGGTCGTCGGGCGGGAGGGCGTTGAGGACCTCGCGCACACGCTCGAGTGCTGGCCGCCCCGCGAGTTCGCGCACAACTCCGTCACGGCCGTCGGTGATGGTCATCTCGGGGCCGATGGGACGGCATCCCTGCGACACCACGGGGACGACACCGGCAATGCCGATACCGATCGCCCCTGCGGGGAGAACGGATTCGCCGAGGATGAGGCGGTGTTCCCTGGGGGCGTGACCTCCGGATGCCATCCCACCGATCACGGTGCGTCGCGTGGGGTGCCCATCGGGGCCGAGCAAAGAGTCGGGCGGGAACGTGAACGGGTCCGCGAGCAGAAGGACGGTGTCGGGCGATGTCCGGTCGTCGGGCGCCCACGGGTCGAGGTGTGGTGGCCACCCGACCATCATCGGCTCGCCGTCCGGGGAGGTCCCCGGGGTGAGGGCGAACGGTTCGATGTCCACGCCGGGGAGTCGGGCCGCCCAGAGTGACAGCGCCGGTTCACTGGTGATTTCGCGCCCCGTGGTGATGACGGCCTCGGCCGAGCAGCCGATGACGTACACCGCACCCAGCTCCGCCGCGATCACGCGAGCGATGCCCTCAGCGTCTGCCATGAGATCGGGCGTGGCGAAGACCACCGCGAGGTCCGGCACCCCGTCGCCCAGTCCACCGCGGACCATCGCCGCCGCCTCCCGCGCGGCGTCGATTGCATCGGCCCGGGTGCTCACTCCTGATGCGAACGCACGCATGTCGGGAGTGTCCCGCATCCCGGCCGTGGCGGTCCGTGGTTCGGCGCCCCCACCCCGGAGTGGGTTCGCTTGACATACCGGTCCCCGGCTGGTGGGGTTCACGGGGATGCGTTCATCCTCCGACCCCGCCGTCATCCGTGCCGCCTTGTGAACCGCCGACTCCCCATTGCGCGTCGCGTTCTCATCGTTCTGTGTGCGTCACTTGGTGTGGTCGCTTGGCTGACCACGGTCATTCTCTGGACCACGGCGAGCCGGGTGGCCGATCAGGACGGATTCGTGGACGTGGTCATCGAGACCATCCAGAGCCCTGCGGGTCTCATCACAGTGTCGGACCACGTCGTCGCCGCGACGGTCGGATTTGCGAAGTCGCAGGGGCGGACATTGTCGGCCGACGCTCAGGCGACGGTCGCAGGTGCCATCACGACGGTGATCTCCGGCCCGACCGCCGGCCAGTATCTGAGGCCTACCGTTGCACGTGCCCGTGATGCGTTACTGAACGCACCCGACGGTCCCGTCACGATCGATCTCGCGGATCTGCGTTCGCAGATCGAGACCGCCATCCAGCAGATGACGCCCACCTTGCCGATCGTCATCCCACCCGTGTCGGGTCTCACGGTCACGCTCCCGGCCGCGGACATCCCGGCCGTCGCGAAGGACATCGCACACAACGCGAATACCATCCGTGCCCTCCCGTTGTGGCTGATCGTTGGCGGCGTCGTGCTGATCAGTGGTGCGATGCTCATCTCGGGTGATCGGAAACGCACGGCCCGTCGCATCGGAATCGCGTTTCTCGTCATCGCGGTCGTCCCGCTCCTTCTGAGATTGGTGGTGCCGCCGATCGTCGCCAGCATCCCCTCGGCGGGCATCTCGAGTGACGTGGCGAGCGTGACCGCCACGTCACTCATCGCCAACTGGTGGATCGCGCTCCTTGTGAGCGTGTTCGTGGGGCTTGCGCTCGTCGTTCCCACATTCGTGCGACACCGCGGTCCGAGGTACCGCGGACCGATCGTGCTCGGCCACTAGCGGTAAGGCGCCACCACGGTGTGACCTCGGCTGGTCGGTGACCGGTTTCCCAGCGATCTGTGACGTCGGGGTCGATCCCTCTGGGGGACGCGAGCAACCTCGCAGATCACCGACGCAGGGTCGCGCCCGACGGGTGGCCCGAACCCGGGCACCTCACGCTTCCCCGGGGGCCCCCCGCGGGATCACCTGTCCCTGCGGAGGGTGACGACGGAAGTTCGGGCCGCCCCTCGTCATCTCCCAAAGGGTCGAGCGCCGCCTGTGCCCTCACGCCTCCCCGGTTGGCCCCGCGGGATCACCTGTCCCTGCGGAGGGTGACGACGGAAGTTCGGGCCGCCCCTCCTCATCTCCCAAAGGGTCGAGCGCCGCCTGTGCCTCACGGGCGCGGTCGCCGGGCACCATGATGTCCCGTGGGCCGCCCGCCAGCATGTCGGGTACGTCGAAGGCGCCGTTTCGCCGGAGGTACGACGGGATCTGCGCGTTCGTGAGGATGCCCTGGATCATCTCTCCCTCGGGCTGGTTCGCCGCGATGGCCACGCGCACCCACTCGGCGCGGCGCGGCTCACGTGGTGCCCGCGGTCGGCGGGGGAGACGGGGCGTCACGTGCCGACCACCTCGGCACGGGTGCGCCGCCCGTCCGTGGCCGCACGAATCAGGAGGGCACCGAGGGCGAAGGAGACCACGTGAACCCAGTGGGCCGTACCGTGATCGCCGCCCCCCACGACGGCGATGACCTCGAAGGCGATCCAGAGCACGATGGGAACCCACGCCGCCATGGCGATGCGCCGCCCCGCGATGTCGAGCCCGATCGTCGCTCGTGGGAACAGCACCATGTACGCACCGAGCACAACGGCGACGATTCCCGACCCCCCGATGATCGGCTGCATCGAGGACGGCGAGATGAGCGCCTCGGCCACGAACGAGAGGGAACTGATCATGACGACGAACGGCAGGAACCGTACGCGGCCAAGTCGCTCCTCGACCGACCGGGCGAACACCATGAGAAAGGTGATGTTGACGATCACATGGAGCCATGACGCGTGCAGGAACTGGGCCGACAGGACCTGAAGCCACGGGGAGTGTTCGGCGCTCAGGGCGAGGCACGGGTCACCGGCGGCCCCCCCGGCCCCGTGCATGACGTGATCCGGAACCATTCCCCACCGGCAGGTGAGGGCCTGAAACGAGTCCGCGAGGTTGCCGTTATCCGGACGTCGCCATTGCAGAATCCAGATGGCCGCCCAGGTGAGCATCAGGAGCCATGTGAGAACCGAGCGTCGGCGGTGCGGCACGTCGTCCGACACACGCGGCCAGGCCATGCGGTCGTGCCTAGCCCAGCATGTGGGCGAGCAGGGCCGCCTGCACGTACAGACGGTTTTCCGCCTCGTTCCACACTGCGGAGCCCGGCGCGTGGTACACCGATCGGGTGATCTCCAGGCCGTCGTGTGCGGGGAGCGGGTGCAGGACGATGGCGTCGGGTGCGGCGTGGGCCATCAGCGTGTCGTCCACACGATAGGGGGAGAACACACGCACGCGTTCGTCCTCCTCGCCCTCGTCCCCCATGGACACCCAGACGTCGGTGTACACCACGCGGGCACCGGCCACGGCCTCGCGCGCGTCGTTGACCACCCATACCCGGCCACCGCGCTCGCGGGCCAGCCCATCGGCGGCCGCCACCACGTCGGGGTCGGGCAGGTATCCGTCCGGGCAGCCGGCCACGACCTCCATCCCCATGAGGGCCCCGGCAACCATGAGCGAGTGGCAGCAGTTGTTGCCGTCGCCCACGTAGGCGGCACGGATCCCCGCCGGGTCGCCGAACCGCTCGCGGATGGTCATGACGTCGGCGAGCCCCTGGCACGGGTGGTGGTCGTGCGTGAGCGCGTTGATCACGGGAACATCGGCATGGGTGGCCAGTTCGACCACATCGGCATGGTTGACGGTTCGGATGACGATGGCATCGACGAACCGCGAGAGGACCTTGGCGGTGTCCTCGATCGTCTCACCGCGTCCCAACTGCATGTCGCGCCCGGCCAGCACCACGGGGTGCCCCCCAAGCCTCGCGATTCCGACCTCGAACGACACGCGCGTGCGCGTGGAGGGCTGGTCGAAGATCAGCGCCACCGCCTTGCCTGCCAGCACCGGCGGCCACTGCCGGTCGGCCTTCAGCGCATCGGCAAGGTCGAGAATCGCCCGCACGGCGTCGGCGGGGTGGTGCATGAGGCTGAGCAGGGAGCGCCCATGTACAGCGAGATGCGGGGACGGAACGTTCACTGGCTAATCCTATCGCTCCCCTCCGCGGGCGTGACCAAGGGCGCGTGCGCCACCATCCACGTGACGGTCGACGACGGGAGACACAGTGGCGACGGGATGGTGGGTGCTCATCGGGCTCGCGTGTCTGCTCGCTCTGCTCGCGATCTACGACGTTACCCAGCGCCGGGGGATAGCCAGAACGGGGGCTCGTCGGACCCTGGGCCACGCGGTCAGATTCCCGCGAGCGGCCCCGATTCCCATCCAGCACCGAGGCACATAGCGAGATCGATGTCACTTGCCGTCGCCACGCCCTCATCGGCGAGGCGGCGGGCCTCGTCGAGCGCGGCGGCGTAGTAGAGGGCGGCGATCATCGGCTCCGCACCGGTGGGCGCACCCTCGGCGGGCGGTGTCAGGCCACTCCCGGACTTTCGTCCGAGTCGCCCGTCCGCCACGAGTGGCGCCAACGTACCGCCGTCCACGAAGCGGTCGCCGTACGCGGCCTCGAGGTGGGAACGGATGCTCTCGAGAACGTCGAGTCCCACGAGATCGCCTAGGGCGAAGGGTCCGATGGGGGATGGCCCGCCGTCGGTCACCGCACGGTCGGCGACGTGGCGATCGATGGCGACGACGACGGAGGATCGGTAGGCCTCGGCCATCGCGCGCACCAGAACGCGGTTGACGACGAATCCCGGGCACTCGCCCACCCGCACCGGGGTCTTACCCAGCGCCAGAACCAGAGCCAGCGCGCGGGTCACCGTGGCCTCGTCGGTGGCGGTTCCGGCGATCACCTCCACTAGGCGCATCGTGCTGGCGGGGTTGAAGAAGTGAAGCCCGATAAGGCGTCCGGGATGGGTCGTGGCCGCCCCGAGAGCCGTGACCGACAGCCCCGACGTATTGGTGGCAACCACCACGTCGGGGCGCACGGTGGCGTCGATTTGCGCGTGGACCCGGATCTTCAGTGCGAGATCCTCGGGTACGGCCTCGATGACGGCATCTACCTCGGACAGGTGCGCGATACTGGGAACGGCTCGGATGCGGGCGGCCGCGGCATCGGCGTCGGCGGCGCTCATGCGGCCGCGCTCCACTCGTCGTGCGGCAACCGCGAGGGCCCGGTCACGGCCAGCGACTGCGCGCGTCGGGTCAGCATCGGTAATGAGCACGGCGATACCGGCCGCGGCCGCGACGTGGGCGATCTCCGCTCCCATCGTCCCGCCCCCGACGATTCCGATCCGCGTGATCTCTGCCGGGTCCGTGGCCATGGGGCGAGTCTACGGGCGTACCGACGGGCCCCTGCGTCCGGTTCCGCGCGTAGCGTCTGCGCCCGTGGATCCCGTCGGGGTCCGCACACATCCGGTGAGACAGTCTCAGGACCACGATGCCGCTATGGACGCCGCCCCCGCCGCGCGGTATCGGACGCGTCGCCTCGTTCTCCTCGTTGTGCTATTGGCGGGCACGGGCATTCCCATCGTCGCATTCGGGGCCACGTGGGTCTGGCCGCTCCTTGTGATCCCGGCCGTACTCGCCGCCCCCCTCGCCGGCGGGACGGGATTCATCGCGACCCTCCTCGCCGCCGCTGTCGCCCTCGCCGTTGCGAGTGGCAGCGGCGTGAGCAGTTCCCTGATGGTCGCCGGTTTCGTCGGCATGGTCGGTGTGGCCATCCTCGGTGCGGCTCACACCGGGCGGGCCACGGGCCGTGTCGTGCGGGTGGCGGTGCCAACCGACACCCCTGATCGCGTACTTACCCCCCACGACCTGTTCGATTTTATCGCCGACCGCGACTGTCGCCGCGCAGCCGACACCGGCAGCTCGGTGTCCGTCGCTGTCGTGGCCATCCCCCGCGTCGACATCATCGGGAGGGAGCACGGGATGGACGTGCTGGGGGACCTCCTCGGCCTGGCATCGGCGGGCATCGCCCGCGTGACCGCGACGTTGGATCTGGTGGTGGAGCCCGAGACTGGCCGCTACGTGGCGCTGGTAGCGGGGACCGCAGAGGCGGCTCGTGATCTCGCCGAGCGAATGGCGACGGTGCTCGAGGATGTCGCGGTGCGGGGTCACGACGGCCGTCGGGTGACCGCGGGTATCGTCGCCCTGGGGGTGGCCCAGTGGACCGCCGGTGACACCGGGGTACAGTCGATGATCGATCGGGCGTCGACTGCCCTACGTCGGGACCTCGTGCGCGGTGACGCGTTCGCTCACACCAGCGGGGATGACGTGACCGGCTCTTTCAGGGTTGTCGTCGCCGACGCCGCGTAAGGCGGGCCACCGCGGCGCCGAGGCCGACGCCCGCGGCAATGTCGAGCGGATCGTGATCGGCCGACGCCACGCGCGCGAGCAGTCCGACGCCCGTCGTGAGGGCCGCAGCGGCACCGAGCACCGGCTTCTCGCGGGCGATCACTATGGAGATCGCCGTGGCCGATGCCGCGTGGCGGCTGGGGAATCCGCCCTCGCGACGTCGTCCCGGGCGTGGCCGGTCAATTCCGTCGCGTGCGGTACGGGCGGTGATACCGGCGAGCGCGCCCGCGATTCCGGCCCGCACCCCGAGCATCCGGGTTCCGGGGAGGATGACGAGGACCAGAACCACGCCGTGGAAGGAGGGGGCGAGAGCGTGCGCCACAAATCGCGCGGTCTCGTGTCCCCCGGGCATGCGGTCCACCTGCGCACGGACGCGCGCACCGACGCGGCGGTCGGCGGCGAGGATGGCCGAGGTGATCTCGGGAGCGGACACGTCCGCACCGTATGCCACGTGCCTCGGGGTCGCCCAGCGTAGGCTCGCATCGTGGTCCGTCGCGCCCTCGTAGCCCTCGTCGTCGTGGTCCTCGGAACGTTGGCACTGGTCGGCTGCGGGTCGTCCACGGCGGGAGGTCTCGCTCCGGAGGTGATTCCGGAGGCGAGCCGTGAGGCCGCCACGAACCTGCGAGTGACGGCACTCCTTGGTCTAGGGACGATCCCGGTGGGCACCCCGGGTGAGCGACCGACGGTGGTCAACCTCTGGGCGTCGTGGTGCAGACCCTGTCGCGAGGAGATGCCGGCCGTGCAGCGCTTCGCCGCGTCGCACCCGGACGTGCGGGTGATCGGTGTGGCCATCGACGACCAGCCCGACGCCGCTCGTGAGTTCGCCGAGGAACTGGGCGTGACCTTTCCGCTGGGAATTGACGACGACGACCGGCTGGTCGCCGCCTATGGGGTGTCGGGGCTCCCCACCACTCTCGTCCTCGATCGCCGGGGGAGGCTCGCCGCGATGTGGGCGGGACCTGTGACGGAGGCCGATCTCGAGCGCCTCATGGCGCCGGTCATCGGCGGTTCCTGACCCCATCCCGACGCCCGCTCCCACGTGCATACTCCGGGGGTGAGCATTGAGGATCACGTCCGGGCGTACTGCCGACGGCATCATCTCCTTCGCCCGGGTGCCGGTGTCCTCGCACTCGTGTCGGGTGGTGCCGACTCGACGGTCCTTATGCACGTGCTCCCGCAGGTGCATGACGGGCCGGTGCATGTGCTGGCCATCGATCACGGGTTCCGTCCGACGTCGGCCCATGAGGCGGCCGGAGTTGCCGATGCCGCGCGGGCCCTCGGACTTACCGCCCACGTCGCGTCACTCGGCCTCCCATCCGGAGCCGGGGCCATGGAACGTGCCCGCGATGCTCGGATGGCCGTCGCCGAGGTCGTGCGGGCGCGGGAGGGGCTCGATCTCATGGCCACCGGCCATACCCGCACCGACCGGGCCGAGACGGTGATCTTCCGCCTTGCGCGGGGTACGGGCCGACGGGGGGCCATCGGTATGGCGCCCCGTCGTGACCTGTGGATCCGCCCCCTGCTCGACGTCTCGCGTGAGGAGACCCACGCGTGGTGTCAGGAACGCGGACTCGCTGTGGTGGACGATCCCACCAACGCGGACCTGCGCACGGCACGCGCCCGCGTGCGCCACGGCGTGATGCCCGCGCTGGACGCCGTGCACTCGGAAGCGGAGGCCCATGTGGTCGGGTTCGCGGACCTCCTTGCCGACGAGGACGAGGTCATCGCGACCATTGTGGACGCCGCGTGGAACCGGCACACACGCCACGGCGGTCTCGACGCGGCGGGTCTCGTCGTCGAGCCACCTGCCGTGGCCCGCCTGCTCGCCCGCCGCCTCATCGCCGAGGCGGGACTACCGGGCGACGCCCTGGCACGCGGTGTCATCGACGACGTTCTGGAGTGTGTCGCGACCGGCACCGGTCGCCGTGATGTGCCCGGTGGCCTCATCGCGCTGGACCGCGGAGTCCTCGTGGTCGAGACCGCTCCGGTTGCCACCATGACCCCGCAGTACCTCGCCGTACCGGGCTCGGTGCGCATGGGGTCCCGTCTGATCCGCGCCACCTCCGGTCGCGCGGCGATCACCTCGTCCCACAGCGCATGGGTGCGTGCCACCGGTCCGCTGGTGGTCCGTGCTCCGCGGGACGGCGACCGTATCGCCCTCCCGGATGGCGGGCATCAGGCCGTGGGCCGTCTTCTTCAGTCCGCCGGGGTCCCGGCACGCCACCGCGGTCTGGTGCCGGTGGTCGCCGACGCCCACCGGATTCTCTGGATCGCGGGCCACCGCGCCGACCCCGAGGTCGTCGCCCTCCCCGGTGACGACGCCGTCCACCTTGAGGTCGTCTCCGGATGAGCACCTCCGAGCCCGGCGACGCGCTGGTGACCCGCGAGCGACTCGGCGAGCGCGTTTCTCAGTTGGCCGCCGAGATCTCGGCGGACTATGCGGGCCGCGATCTCCTAGTCATCGGAATCCTCAAGGGCGCCGTGTTCTTTACGGCCGACCTTGTGCGCGAGCTGTCGGTTCCCTGCGAGATCGACTTCATGGCGGTCTCGTCGTACGGGCCGGCCACGCATTCGTCGGGCGTCGTGCGGATCACCAAGGACCTCGATGTGTCCATCCAGGGCCGTGATGTGCTGCTGGTGGAGGATGTCATCGACTCCGGGCGCACCCTGCGCTATCTCATGCGCAACCTTGCCGCGCGGGAGCCCGCATCGCTCGAGGCCTGCGCACTGCTCTCCAAGCCGGCCTCCGAGAGCCTCGACCTGCGCACCCGATACGTGGGCTTCCACCTTCCCGATGTGTTCGTGGTCGGCTACGGACTGGATTCCGGGGAGCGCTACCGCGAACTTCCGTACATCGCCGGTCTCCGAGCCCCGGATGGTGCGTAGTTACGTCCCCGGACGCGATGTCATGGCCGAGCCGCATCCGGGTTCATGACCCGGAATGGTCAGTCGTCACGTCCTCATGCCCGATTCCGCGACGCGCTGCTACCCTCACGCCCTGTCACCGAGCGGGAGTTGACCGCTGAGCCGGTTTTTCAAGAGCGCCGCATTTCCGATTCTCATCGTGATTCTCCTCGCCTTCGTGGCGCAGAAACTTGTGACCTCGAGTGCGCAGCCGTCCGTGCCACCCACGTTCACCGGGTTCCAAGCGGACGTCACCGCGGGCAAGGTTTCGCGCGTCACCATGCGGACGCAGAATCAGGATCTCGAGGTCGTTCTCAAGGACAGCTCGACCTACGTCACGGGCTACCCCGACAACTACGGCGCCGCGGTCACGAGCGCCGTGAACAAGGCGCGCGTTCCCTTTGTTGTGGAGGGTCGCGGTGGGTCGGCGTGGTGGGGTTTCCTCATTACGCTGGCGCCCTTCGCGCTGTTCTTCGTCTTCTGGATCTTCCTCATGAACCAGATGCAGGGTGGTGGGTCCAAGGTCATGAGCTTCGGCAAGAGCAAGGCCAAGCGCATGTCGCCGGACCAGCCCAAGATCACATTCCGTGACGTCGCCGGCGCGGATGAGGCCGTCGAGGAGCTCGAGGAGATCAAGGATTTCCTCGAGAGCCCGAAGCGCTTCGAGGCCCTGGGCGCGCGCATTCCCAAGGGCGTGCTGCTCTACGGCCCCCCCGGTACCGGCAAGACGCTTCTGGCGCGCGCGGTCGCGGGCGAGGCGGGCGTCCCCTTCTTCTCAATCTCGGGGTCCGACTTCGTCGAGATGTTCGTGGGCGTCGGCGCTAGCCGCGTCCGCGACCTGTTTGAGCAGGCGAAGCAGAACGCGCCTTGCATCATCTTCATGGACGAGATCGACGCCGTCGGTCGCCATCGCGGCGCCGGCATGGGCGGTGGCCACGACGAGCGCGAGCAGACGCTCAACCAACTGCTCGTCGAGATGGACGGATTCGAGGCGAAGGACAACATCATCCTCATCGCCGCTACCAACCGTCCGGACATCCTCGATCCGGCCCTTCTCCGTCCCGGGCGCTTCGACCGCCAGATCATGGTGGACCGGCCCGACCGCGCCGGTCGGGCCGAGATCCTGCGCGTCCACACGCGCGGCAAGCCGATCGACAAGGAGATCGACCTCGACACGCTTGCGGGACAAACCCCGGGATTCACCGGCGCCGACCTCGCGAATTTGGTCAACGAGGCCGCCCTCCTCGCCGCTCGCAAGGGCAAGAAGGTCATCGACGGGACGGAGTTGGAGGAGGGGATCCTCCGTGTCATCGCCGGTCCCGAGAAGAAGACGCGCCTGCTCTCCGACAAGGAGCGCGTGGTCACCGCGTACCACGAGATGGGCCACGCGATCGTCGGCCACTTCCTGCCGAACGCCGATCCGGTTCACAAGATCTCCATCGTCAGCCGCGGCCAAGCCTTGGGGTACACCATCTCGATGCCGGCTGAGGACAGGTTCTTGACGACCCGTTCGCAACTCGAAGACACCATGGCCATGACCCTTGGCGGTCGTGCCGTGGAGGAGTTGGTGTTTGGCGAGATCACCACGGGCGCGGCGAGCGACCTCGAGAAGGTCACGGCGATCGCCAAGCAGATGACGATGCGGTTTGGCATGAGCGAGAAGCTCGGCCCCCGCGTGCTGGGCCACGCCCACGGCGCGCCGTTCCTCGGTCGTGATCTGCATTCGGAGCCCGACTACTCCGACGAGATCGCGCACCAGATCGACGTCGAGATCCGCCGGATGATCGAGGAGGCCTACCAGCGCGCCAAGGACATCCTGTCCGAACACCGCGAAGAGGTCGAGACCGTCACGCAGGTGCTGCTACGTCGCGAGACCATCGAGCGCGAGGAGTTCCTCCGCCTGCTCGACGGCGATGCCGAAGCCGACGTCTTCCGGGCTAAGGATGAGCGCGCCCGCCAAAAGGCCGCCGCGGCCGAACGCGATGCCGACGAGGCCGCTCCGTCACTCCGTCGCTCGCCGCTGCCACCTCCCGCTCCCGGCAGCCAGCCGGACGCGGCGGGCGCCGCTTAGCGGACCCGGAGGGCCGCGGGGCCGCGGTAGCCTTCCTGCATCGCTGCCGATCCTCAATCTTGGCGGGACCCCCCGTGTGTCATGGGGATCCTCAACGTCACGCCCGACTCGTTCAGCGACGCGGGCCGCCACCGTGCAGCGCCAGCCGCCATACGTCGGGTGGGCGAACTGCGCGCGGCGGGCGCGGCGATCATCGACGTCGGGGCCGAGAGCACCCGCCCCGGTGCCGTGCCGGTTTCGGAGGCCGAGGAGATGTCTCGCTTGGCCCCGGTCCTCGCGGCTCTGGCGGATGGCCCGGTCGGTCCGTGGTCCATCGACACCCGCCGGGCGTCGGTGGCACGGGCGGCCCTCGACGCGGGCGCGGTGATGGTGAACGACGTCACCGCCGGGGCGGACCCGGAGATGCTTCGCCTCGTCGCCGAACGCGGTGCCGCCATCTGTTTGATGCACATGCGCGGAGAACCCCGTTCGATGCAGGACGACCCTCGCTATAACGACGTCGTCTCCGAGGTCACGTTGTTCCTTGCGGCCCGGATGGACGTTGCGGTTGCCGCGGGCGTGGCCGAGGACCGGATCGTGCTCGATCCCGGTATCGGGTTCGGAAAGACGCTTCGTGACAACCTCGCCCTACTTCGCGGCCTGCCCTCCATCGTTTCCCTCGGGCGGCCGGTCATGGTGGGCGTGTCACGCAAGGGCATGGTCGGCGAACTGACCGGGCGTGCGGTGGGGGATCGTCTGGCGGGCTCCATCGGTGCGGCCCTCGCCGCGATGGAGGCGGGGGCCGCGATACTGCGGGTGCATGATGTGGCCGAGACCGTTGATGCGATCGCGGCTTTCCGGGCCGTACGGGGGGACTCATGAGCGATGTGGTGGTGCGGATACGCGGGCTCGAGGTGCACGGGCATCACGGGGTCATGGATGCCGAGCGGACCCTGGGCCAACGCATGGTGGTGGACCTGGACATGGTGCTGTCGGACGACCGCGCCACCATCACCGACGATCTCGCGCACACCGTGGACTACGTGGCCATCGTGGACGGTGTGGCCGAGATCGTGGGAGGGCAGCCGGTCGCGCTCCTTGAGCACCTCGCCCGGCGTATCGCCGACCGCGTGCTCGCCGAGCCCCTCGTACGGTCGGTCACGGTGACGGTGTCCAAGCCCCACGTGGCCATCGCCCATGTGCTCGACAACGTTTCGGTGAGCCTGCACGCGGAGCGGGACGAGCCGTGAGCGTGATGTGGCTCGGCCTCGGATCCAATCTGGGCGACCGGGCCGCCACACTTCGGTGGGGGGTGGGTGAACTCAACGAGCGCGGCATGGTGGTGGACTGCGTCAGCCCGGTGTACGAGACCGTGCCACAGGGAGTTGAGGACCAGCCCGCGTTCCTGAATGCGGCGTGTCGGGTGCGCACCGACCTGATGCCCCCGGACGCCCTGCGCGTGGCCAAGGCGGTCGAGGCCGATGCCGGGCGAGTGGACGGGCCGCGCGGTGGTCCCCGACCGCTGGATGTCGACATCCTCGCGTGGGACGGCGGGGTGTGGGATACGCCCGATCTCGTGATCCCCCATCCGCGGCTCTGGGAGCGGCGGTTCGCGCTCGTGCCACTCATGGACGTGGCGCCCGGCCTCACGCTGCCGGATGGTGCGCGGGTGGCCGACCTCCTCGCAGCGCTCTCCGCCGTCGATCAGCCGGTCACGCCGACCCGTGAGGTGTTGACCCTGTCGTGATCGCCCCCCGCGGGTCTATTATCGCGCCCCATGTCGCACACTGAGGAACTTGACGAGTACGACGCGGAACTCGAACTGAGGCTGAAGCGGGAGTACGTGGATGTCTTCCCGCTCTTCCGCTACTGCGTGCTCACACAGGAAGCCACGTACCTCTGCAACCAGCTCGAGCGCCAGTACGAGCCTCAGGCGGCGTACCCGTTCTTCCACGTGGTGATGGAGGACGTCTGGGTGTGGGACAAGAACCGCCCGACACGCATCATCCCTCGTGTCGAGATCCACACGTCCCAGGACGTGACCGTCGAGGTGCTGCGTACCGAGGGCTCCGGCGATCTCGACACTCCGCTGTCGGCGGGGCGCTAACGACGTGCTCCTCGCGGTCGACGTCGGAAACTCGCAGACGATTGCCGGGCTCTTCTCGGGTGGCGAGTTGCTGCACGACTGGCGGGTCTCGACGATCCGCCGCACCACGGTGGATGAGTTGGCCGCGAGTCACGACAAGATCCTCGAACTGCGCGGTGGGAGCCTCACCGAGGTGGACCACGTGGTGGTGGCATCGGTCGTTCCCGAGCTGACCGTGGCCTACCAGGCGTTGGCTGATCGCTACCTCGATCGCCCCGCCGTCATCGTGGGGCCCGGCGTGCGCACCGGCATGCCCCTTCTGGTCGACAACCCCCACGAAGTGGGCCCCGATCGCATCGCCAACGCGGTGGCCGCGCACGCCCGTTACGGTGGCCCCTGTGTGGTGGTGGACTTCGGTACCGCCACCACCCTCGACGTGGTGTCGGAGGCTGGCGAGTTCCTCGGCGGGGTTATCGCGCCCGGCGTGGACATCGGGCTTGAGGCCCTCTCGCAGCGCGCCGCCCGCCTCATGCGCGTGGAACTCGCGGCGCCACCGGCCGCCATCGGACGCAACACGGTGGAATGCATGCAGTCGGGCCTCGTGCTTGGCGCTGCCGCCATGGTGGACGGCATGGTCAGCCGCATCGCCGTCGAGTTGGGTGCGCATCCGGTGGTCGTGGCCACGGGTGGCCTCGCCCCGCTGGTCATCTCGCACTCGGTGCTGGTGCAGCACCACGAACCCATGCTCACCCTCGAGGGGCTGCGCATCGTGCACGAGCGCACGACGGGCGCGGGAACACGGGGGCCACGGCGGTGAAGAAGCGTATGCGCGCCCTCGTGACGGCGCGTACGCGGGAGCCCACACGGTCGGAGCCCCGCGACGGTCCGTGGCCGCTCTCGGAGCCATTTCTGGTGGGGGACCTGCTTATCCCCAATCGCGTGGTGCAGGCGCCGCTCGCCGGTATCGGGAATCGTGTCTTCCGTACTCAGGCCCGCCGTCACGGCGCCGGGTTGGTGGTGTCGGAGATGGTCGCCGCCCACGGGATTCGGCACGCCAACCGGCGCACCACGGCCATGCTCGAGTTAGCCCCGGGTGAGTCGCCCGTGGCCATTCAGGTGTTTGGCGGCGATCCCGATGTCATGGCCGACGCCGCGCGCGCGGTCGAGGAGGCCGGTGCGGACATGGTCGACATCAACATGGGGTGTCCGGTCCCCAAGATCATGAAGACCGGTGCCGGTGCGTCATTATTGTCCGATCCCGACCGTGCCACCGCCGTCATTCGCGCGATGGCCGACGCCGTGAACATCCCGGTGTCCGTGAAGATGCGCCGCAGCGTGCGTCCCGGCGACAGCGACCCGGCCGAGAATGCGCGGAGGTTCGCAGATGCCGGTGCCGCGCTCATCACCATCCACCCCCGCGCGGCGGCGGAGGAGTACTCGGGAATCGCCGACCACTCGATAAGCGCAGCGGTCGTGCGCGCCGTCGATATTCCGGTGGTGATCAGCGGCGACATCACCGACGCCGATGGCGCGCACGCGGCGCTTCTGCAGACCGGCGCGGCGGCGGTGATGATCGGCCGGGCGGCCCTCGGCAACCCGTGGGTGCTCGGTGCGATCGCCGCCGGTGAACCCGCCCCGCGTCCGTCGCAGGTGGAGGTGCTGGACGAACTCATCACCTTCTGCGGCGACATCGCCGACTGGCTCGGGGCCGATCGCTCATGCCATTACCTCCGCAAGTTCCACTCCTGGTATCTCACGGGCCGCGGGATCCCGGACGACGAGATCGCCGCACTCATGGCCGATGCGACCCTCGATGAGGCTCTCCACCGTCTGCACGCACTGCGCGAACGGGCACTGCGCGTCGCCTGATCCGGAGGTCGTGGGGCGCTCCCGGTTGCGCTCGGCCGGTCCCCTCGGTTATCGTGCGCGGCCGTCAGTCCGGGAAATCGTCGAGAAGGGGTACATGTGGACCGCGAGGTGATCCTCACCGAGGAGGGCTACAACATGCTCCAGGAGGAGATCGAGTACCTCTCCACGATCAAGCGGCGCGAGGTCGCGGAGCGCATCAAGACCGCGCGTGAGTTCGGGGACATCTCCGAGAACTCCGAGTACGACGACGCCAAGAACGAGCAGGCGCACGTCGAGTCGCGGATTACCCATATCGAGCACAAGTTGCGCGACGCCCGTGTTGTCGACACCGAGCACGTGGACACTCGCGTGGTGTCGATCGGCGCCAAGATCACCGCGCGCACCACGGCCGACCGGAAGACCCGTGTCTTCACTCTCGTCGGATCGGCCGAGGCTGACCCCCTCAAGGACCGCCTGTCCAACGAAAGCCCGCTCGGCAAGGCCCTCATGGGCGGTAAGAAGGGGGACAAGGTCACGGTCGCCACCCCTCGTGGCCAGGTCGAATACCAGGTCGTCAAGATCGAGGCCGCAGACTGAACACTCCCGACGACGTCCCGGCCGGAGCCTCGGCCGAGGACGCCGACGGCGGCATCGATCGCCTCATCGCAGATCGTCGGACGACGGCTGATGAGATGCGCGCAGGGGGTGTCAACCCGTTCCCGGCCCGGTTTACCGGTCGCATCACCATCGCCGATGCCCGGGGGCGTGGCGAGGCGCTTCGGCCCGGAGACGCGGCGGACGGTGTCGTGGCGGTCGCCGGGCGCCTGACGGCGCGTCGCGGTCAGGGAGGCACGGTGTTCGCCGACATCGATGACCGCTCGGGCACCCTCCAGGTGTGGGCCACTCTCGACCGCGCAGGCGAGGACGGCCTTCGTCGTCTGGCCGATGCGCATGTCGGCGACATCATCGGCGTGCGCGGCAGGGTCGTGCGCACCCGGCGTGGGGAGTTGTCGGTGGCCGCGGACTCCGTGGAGATGCTCGCCAAGGCTCTGCGCCCGCCGCCCGATCGCCACGCCGGGCTCAAGGATCCGGAAACCCGGTACCGCCAGCGCTACCTCGACCTCATGGCATCCCCAGAGGTCCGTGCCCGGTTCGTCGTGCGGGCCCGCACCATCGCGGGCGTGCGGCGCTTCCTGGACGACCGGGACTTCATCGAGGTGGAGACGCCCACGCTTCAGCCGATCTACGGCGGCGCTGCGGCGCGTCCGTTCGTCACGCACCACAACGCGTTGGATCGCGATCTCTACCTCCGTATCGCCACCGAGCTCTACCTCAAGCGCTGCATCGTGGGGGGACTCGAGAAGGTTTACGAGATCGGCAAGGACTTCCGCAACGAGGGCGTGTCGTTCAAGCACAACCCCGAGTTCACGATGCTCGAGAGCTACGAGGCCTACGCCGACTACGACGACGTGGCGGTCATGCTCGAGGAGATGGTGGCCCAGGCAGCGGTAGAGGCCACGGGAGGCACCGTGGTGCCGTGGAAGGGCGGCGAGGTGGACCTCACCCCGCCATGGCGTCGGGTGCGCTTGGTGGACGGCCTCCGGGATGCCAGCGGAATCGACATCATGGAACACCCGGACGGTGCGTCGCTCCGTGCGGCCATGCGTGCCGCGGGTCTCGACGCCCCCGACACCGCCACGTGGCCCAAGTTGGTGGACGCCATCCTGTCGCAGGCGCTCGAGCCCATGCTCGTGCAGCCCACGATCCTGCTCGACTACCCGCTCGCACTCTCGCCGTTCGCCAAACGGCGTGAGGACGACCCGCGCGTGGTGGAGCGGTTCGAGGCCTTCTGCGGTGGCATGGAGATCGCCAACGCCTTCTCCGAACTCAACGATCCCGACGACCAGCGCGAGCGGTTTGCGATGTTGCAGGCCGACCGCGCCGCCGGCGACGACGAGGCCCCGCCCGTTGACGAGGAGTTCCTCACGGCACTCGAATACGGCATGCCGCCCACGGGTGGCCTGGGTCTCGGAATCGACCGACTGGTGATGCTTCTCACGGATTGCCACTCGATCCGCGAGGTCATTCTGTTCCCGGCGATGAGGTCGTAGCTGGATTCACGTGGGTGCTTGCACCCGTTGGACGTCCGGTGTAACGTCCCGCGCCGTTCGAGAAGGTCTACACGAGAAGGTGACATGGCGAAACCGCGCGGTCGCGGACGGATCAAGAAGAAGGGCGGGGCGACTGCGCCTCGGAAGCGTCGTCCCCTTCTCTCCCCTGAGGATCTGGACTGGAAGAATTTCCCGTCTCTCAGGCGCTTTCTCTCCGAGCGGGGGAAGCTTCGCAGCCGTCGGATCACCGGTCTGTCGCGTCGTCAGCAGACCCAACTCGCCACAGCGGTGAAGCGCGCCCGCATTATGGGGCTGCTCCCGTATCCGGACCAGGATCGCACGGTCCAAGCCTACCGTGCCGCCAACCCGGTGCCCGTCGGGGCCGAGGGTGCGGACGGCGCTGTTGAGGAGACTCTCATCGCCGAGGGGATGCTCGAGGGTGTCGGTGGGGATGCCGGTGACCCCGGTTTCGTAGACTCAAGGAACGATGACGAGGTCGTCGCTGTTGGAGCCGCCGTGGGTGGCGAGGAGCCGGGCGAGGCCTGATTTCGCGGGCGGTCCCGTCGGCGTCCCACCGCAGGGACGCTCCGGGGCCGTCCCTGCGGTGGGACGTGCCGTTGAGGACTCCGCGGGCGGTACCCCGTCACACGGTCACTCCGGCGGGGTCCCCCGGGTTTCGGGGTCCGCACCGACCATCCGTGCCCGGAGGCGGTGAAAACGGACTAGGGCGTCCCCCGGGTTCCGGGGTCTGCAGCGGCGTATGATTACCCCGTGACGGGAATCGGTGTGTGTCCGGCGTGCGATCACGCTCTTGTTTGGAGGCACAACGGCGTGTGGTGCGATCGCTGCCACCGTAAGGTGGAGACATGTTGCGAGGGCGCCCCCCAGACCTCCCGTCACCCGGCGACCGGCAGGACCGATCTCCCGCGGGACGCGGCCGATGTGGTGATACGGTCGGAACCCGTTGCCACCGCCACCGCGGCGCCCGCACAGGGATCCCAGGAGGATTGAGGCCCGATGTTTGAACGCTTCACAGAGCGCGCTCGCCAAGTGGTCGTACTGGCCCAAGAAGAGGCGCGGACGCTCAAACACAACTACATCGGCACCGAGCACATCGTCCTCGGCCTGCTCCGTGAGGAGGAGGGGCTGGCCGCCCGCGTTCTCGAGGGTCTCGAGATCACGGTGGAGGAAGTGCGCGCACAGGTGATCCGCATCGTCGGGTCCGGGGAGGAAGTCACCTCCGGCCAGATTCCGTTCACCCCCCGTGCGAAAAAGGTTCTGGAACTTGCGCTGCGCGAGGCGCTGTCGCTGGGTCACAACTACATCGGCACGGAGCACATCCTGCTCGGCCTCGTCCGCGAGAACGAGGGCGTCGCCGCCCGGATCCTTGCCGACTTCGACGCCGACTCCGAGAAGATCCGCAGCGAGATCATCCGCCTGCTGTCCGGTCCGGGTCGCCGCCAGGGGCAGGGCGGCAGTGGTGCCGCCGCGGGCTCCACCCAGTCAGGTGACAGGAAGTCGAGCAAACTGCTCGATCAGTTCGGTCGCAACCTGACGAAGATGGCGACGGAGGGCAAGCTCGATCCGGTCGTCGGTCGCCAAAAGGAGATCGAGCGGGTCATGCAGATCCTGGCCCGGCGCACCAAGAACAACCCGGTCCTCATCGGCGAGCCGGGCGTGGGAAAGACCGCCGTGGTGGAGGGCCTCGCTCAACGCATCGCATCGGGCCACGTCCCCGAGCTCTTGCGCGGCAAGCAGATCTACACGCTCGACCTCGCGGCGCTCGTGGCCGGGTCGAAGTACCGCGGCGAATTCGAAGAGCGTCTCAAGAAGGTCATGAAGGAGATCGACCAGCGTGGCGACATCATCCTGTTCATCGACGAGATCCACAATCTGGTGGGTGCCGGTGCCGCCGAAGGAGCGATCGACGCGGCCTCGATCCTCAAGCCGGCCCTTGCCCGTGGCGAGTTGCAGACGGTTGGCGCCACAACGCTCGACGAATACCGAAAGTACCTCCAGCGCGACGCCGCCCTCGAGCGCCGCTTCCAGAAGGTGACGGTGGATCAGCCCTCAATCGAGGAGACGCAGCAGATCCTGCGCGGGCTCCGCGACCGGTACGAGGACCACCACAAGGTCACCTTCACCGACGAGGCCCTCGAGGCGGCGGCGGTGCTGTCGGATCGCTACATCTCGGAGCGGTTCCTGCCCGACAAGGCGATCGACCTCATTGACGAGGCCGGCAGCCGTATGCGCATCCGCACGATGACGGCCCCACCGAGCTACCGCGAACTCGAGGACGAGATCGAGGGAGTCCGGAAGGACAAGGAGGCCGCGATCGAGGCGCAGGAGTTCGAGAAGGCAGCGAACCTCCGCGACACCGAGCGCCGCCTCACGAATAAAAAGCGGGATCTCGAGGAGGAGTGGAAGGCGGAGGACGCACCCCGTCCGTCGATCGGTGAGGAGGAGATCGCCGACATCGTCTCCATGTGGACCGGGATCCCGGTGTTCAAGCTGACCGAGGCCGAGACGCAGAAGCTCCTGAGGATGGAAGACGAACTGCACAAGCGCGTGATCGGCCAGGAGGCCGCCATCGCCGCCATCAGCCGTGCCATCCGGCGTGCCCGCGCGGGTATCAAGGATCCGAAGCGCCCGGCCGGTTCGTTCATCTTCCTCGGCCCCTCAGGGGTCGGCAAGACCGAACTCGCCCGCACGCTGGCCGAGTTCCTGTTCGGTGACGAGCAGGCGCTCATCCGCGTGGACATGTCCGAGTACATGGAGAAGCACGCGGTCTCCCGGCTCGTGGGGTCGCCTCCCGGCTACATCGGGTACGACGAAGGCGGCCAACTCACCGAGCAGGTGCGCCGCAAGCCGTACTCGGTCGTCCTCCTCGACGAGATCGAGAAGGCCCATCCCGAGGTGTCCAACATCCTTCTGCAGATCCTCGAGGACGGACGCCTCACGGACGCCCAGGGGCGTCAGGTGGACTTCCGCCACTCCGTCGTGATCATGACCTCGAACATCGGCGCCACCACCATCACCCGCACGACGCCGCTGGGCTTCACCGTGGCCGAAGAGGGTGGCGGAATGGCGTACGAGGATATGAAGGGCCGCATCATGGGTGAGCTCAAGAAGGCCTTCCGGCCCGAGCTCATCAACCGGATCGACGAGATCATCGTCTTCCACCAACTGACCCGGGACGAGATCAAGCAGATCATCGACCTCATGGTCGTCCGCTTGCAGAAGCAGATGGCCAATCAGGGCGTCTCCTTCCAGCTGACCGACGCCGCGAAGGATCTTCTCGTGGAGCAAGGCTACGACCCGGCGATGGGTGCCCGGCCGCTGCGCCGTGCCATCCAGCGCATGATCGAGGACCCGCTCGCCGACGCGTTGCTCAACGGTACCCTCACGGACGGGTTGGTGATCGTGTGCGAGCGCGACGGTGACGCGCTCCGGATGGATCGTCGGGAGGGTCCACCCACATCAGCGGCGTCGGACACCCCACCCGACGCGGTGGCCGTCGATCCTGATGCCGTGGCCGTCGATCCCGACGTTGACCCCGCCGTGGCCGTTGGTGTCGATGGCGACGCCCCACCCGACGCCGACACGGAGTAGTCACTGACACCGCCCGGTGCTCGCAGCCACTTCCAATGCGATGGTTGCGGGCACGTGGCGGTGCACTGGGTTGGTCGGTGCCCGGCGTGCGGGGAGTGGGACACCCTGACCGAGACGGCGGTCGTTCCGACGCGGCGTACCTCGCGCATCGCGACTGCGCCGGCCGTGATATCCCCGATCCGGCTGGCGGATGTCACGGGGCTCGTCGAGGATCGCATCCGCACGGGTGTCACCGAACTCGACCGGGTGCTCGGCGGGGGCATGGTCCCCGGTTCGCTTGTGCTCATCGGGGGTGAACCGGGGATCGGCAAGAGCACGCTTGTATTGCAAGCGTTGGCCTACATGGCGCGGTCGCGCCCGGCGTTGCTGGTGACCGGTAAGGAGTCGCCCGCGCAGGTCAAGGCGCGCGCCGCCCGGCTCGGTCCGGACTGCGGGGCGATCCAGGTGCTGCCCGAGACCCACCTCGAAAGCGTTGCCCAGATTCTCGAGGCCAGTCCACCCGGGGTATGCGCCATCGACTCGGTACAGACGCTGGCGTCCAGCGCGCTGGACAGCGCACCCGGCAGTCCGGCGCAGGTGCGGCAGGTCACTGCCGAACTCGTGCGCATCGCCAAGGCCAACGACATCGCGATGATCCTCGTGGGGCAGGTGACCAAGGACGGCGCCCTCGCGGGACCCCGTCTGCTGGAGCACCTTGTCGATGCCGTCATCTCGTTCGAGGGCGACAATGTGCGGGCGCAGAGGGTCCTGCGGGCGACGAAGAACCGATTCGGATCGACCAACGAAACGGGAATCCTCGAGATGCGTGCGGATGGGTTGGTCTCAGTGGAGGACCCGTCCGACATCTACCTCGCGGAGGCCGGGGCGCGCGTGGGGTCGTGTCTGTTCTCCGCGATCGAGGGCAGCCGCGCCGTGCTGGTGGAGGTGCAGGCGCTGGTCGGTTCCACGGAGGTGGTCCCGCCCCGACGCGTGGCCGGTGGCGTGGACCGCACCCGTCTCGCGCAGGTGCTGGCGGTGCTGGCACGGCACGCCGGGGTGCGCGTCGGGGACAAGGGTGTGTTTGTGAGCGTGGCGGGTGGGGCTCGGGCACTCGATCCGGCGGCGGACTTGGCCATCGCGCTTGCCGTGGCATCGGCCTCACGGGGGCGCTGCGCCCGGTGAGCCACGTGCTGCGCCGCCTGCGGGTGGCGGCGGACCATACGGTTGCCCGGGCACTCACCGGGCTGGTTGGGGACGCGGAGGTCGGACACCTGCACCCCCCCGTGGTGCTCGTGAATGACGATCTCACACATGCGCTCGAGGAGGCGTTTCGGCCCGTGGGGACGTGACGTCGGCCTTGCGGCGTGCAATCCTCATGAGTCCAGCGAGCTGTTCCATAGAGGATCGAACGGCTCGGTGGTGGAAATGCACGTGATGCCACGGGATTTGGGTCCCGCGTGATGTCCAACCGCGACGGGGTGATGACGACGTCTACAACGAGCCAGGAGACCCCCCCGCCCGATCCGGGCACCCCGGATTCCGTGGCCCCCACGGACACCCGATCTCCGGCGGAGCGGTTCGGGCTGCCGTACCCGGGGGCCCAACTTCGTCCGCGCACCACGAGCCCTGTGGTGCTCCGCGTGGCACAACTCGTGCTCGGGCTGCTCGGTGCCCTCGGCGGGTACCGCATCGGCCGTACGATCGACTTCGGGTACGAACTTGGTGATCCGTGGCAGTACCTCGCCTACGGCGGTGCGATCGCCGGTGCCGGAATCGTGGGCTGGGTCGTCGGGGGCGCGGTGGGGAACTGGCTCCCTGCCCGGATACGCGCCATCGACCGTGCGGCGGACAAGCGTTCGGCGGGTGAACTCACCGTGGGTGCCGTGGGATTGGTGGTGGGTCTCGTGGCCGCAGCGCTGGCGGGGGTGGCCGTGGCCAAACTCCCACTGGTGGGTCCGTATCTGCTCCTGCCGGCGGTCCTCATCGTGGCCTACATCTTCACCCGCATCGCTGTCCGTAAGCATTCCGAGATCCTTCGCCTCGTCGGCGTGCGATCACGGGGTCAGTCCACCGTCGCCCCCCGTGTCATCGACACGAGCGCGATCATCGACGGGCGCATCATCGATGTGGTGCGGGCCCATTTTCTCCCGGGGCAGATCATCATCCCGGCGTTCGTGGTGGAGGAACTTCATCGCGTGGCCGACTCGATGGACTCCGAGAAGCGAAAGCGCGGGCGTCGTGGCTTGGATCTGATCGAGGAACTAACGGTGGCGGGTGATCAGCGCGTGTCGGTGAGGTCTGGGGATGTCCCCGGCAACGGCGTGGACGCCAAACTCCTCAACCTCACCCGGGAGATCCACGGCTGCCTCGTTACCACCGACTACGCGCTGAATAAGGTGGCGCGTATCCAGGGGATCGAGGTCCTAAACATCAATGATCTGGCGAATGCGCTGAAGCCGGTGGTGCTTCCTGGGGAGACGCTCCGTGTGCGCATCATCCGTGAGGGGCGCGAATACGATCAGGGAGTGGGATACCTCGATGACGGCACCATGGTGGTGGTGGAGGGGGCCCGCGGCCATGTGGGTGGGGAACCCGAGGACGTCGAGGTGACCAGCGTCATCCAGAACCCGTCGGGGAAGATGATCTTCTCGCGTCTACTCGCCCCTCCGAGCGGATCGGCCGGATCCTGACGACGGGCAAGACCCCCGGATGAGGGTGGGGGCCGTTGTCGTGGCGGCGGGATTGGGTGAGCGGCTGGGGGCCGGTATCCCGAAGGCCCTCGTGCGGGTTGCGGGACGACCGATGGTGGCCTGGTCGGTACGGGCGCTTGCGGGATCGGCCGATGTCGGACCGATTGTGGTGGTGGCGCCACCCGGATCCGAGCGCGAGATCGCGGCCGCGATCGGAACGTCGGTGCGCGTACACGCCATCGTGCCGGGTGCGTCCAGCCGGCAGCGCTCGGTGGCCGCTGGCATCGCGGCCCTCCCGGATGATGTCGATGCGATCCTGGTGCACGATGCGGCCCGACCGTTACTGACCCCTGAGATCGTGGGCCGGGTGATATCGCGCCTGTCGGTGGCCGACGGCGTCATCGCCGCCGCTCCGCTGGACGACACGCTCAAGCGTGCCGATGCCGCGGGCATGGTTGGGGAGACCATTGAGCGCCGCGGGATGTGGGGGGCACAGACCCCTCAGGTGTTCCACGCACAGGTGTTGCGCGACGTTTTCGCCGATGCCACCGACGCCGAGCTCGACGGGGCCACCGACTGCGCGGGGATGGCGGAGCGTCGTGGTATCCGGGTGCTCCTCGTAGACCCGTGTGCGCCCAACCACAAGGTCACGACCCCCGCCGACCATGCCCTCGCACAGGCGTTGCTCGGGGCGGGTCGGATTGCGTAGGCTCACCCGCTCGTGCTGACCGATTACCACATGCACCTGCAGCCCGACGGGGTCGCGGCCCGCGCGGCCGACGCCCACCGGTGGGATGCGATGGGTGGCCCGCGGTCATCCGGCTGGATCGGTCGCTACGTGGAGGTCGCACGTACGCGGGCGGTTGACGAGATCGCCATCACCGAGCATGTGCACCGTTTTACGGAGGTGCGCGACTGGCATCCCAACGCGTGGTGGCGTGACGAGGCCACTGAGGATCTGAGTGCCCACTGTGCGGCCCTCGTGAGCGCACGCGAAGACGAGGGGCTCCCGGTGCTCGTGGGCATCGAGATGGATTGGATTCCCGATCGTCGTGACGACATCCGCGCGCTGTTGGCCAGCCACCCGTTCGACATCGTGCTGGGGTCCGTGCACTGGCTGGGCGACCTCGCGATTGACCATCCCGATTACCCGTGCTGGGATGCGCTCGGTACGCAGGAGACCTGGGCGCGCTACTTCGACGAACTCGCCGCTGCGGCCGTGAGCGGCCTGTTCGACGTTTTGGCGCACCCCGATCTCCCCAAGGTGTTCGGTACGCCGATGCCCGACGCACTCACGGCGCGGCGCGACGAGGTCATCGCGGTCATCGGGGAGTCGGGAGTCGCGGTCGAGTGCTCGTCCGCGGGCCTTCGGAAGCCGTGTCGCGCGCTGTACCCCGACCCCGACTGGCTGAGTGCCTTCCGGCGTGCCGGTGTGCCGGTGACGCTCGCGAGCGACGCCCATCGCCCGGAGGATGTCGCGCGTGACTACCCCACGGCCGTGGCGGCGCTTCGCGGTGCGGGCTATGACACCATCACGCGATTCCGTGCGCGCGAGGCCGAGCAGGTGAAAATCCGATGGGCATGAGGGTCGGGATGGGCATCGATGCGCACCGCTTCGCGGCGGGTGTGCCCCTGATGCTCGGGACGCTGGCGATCGACCATCCGGACGGCCTCGCCGGTCACTCCGACGGCGACGCCGTGGCCCACGCGATCTGCGACGCGTTGCTCGCGGCCTCCGGTGGCCCCGACATCGGGGTTCTCTTCCCATCCGGTGCCGCCGACTGGGAGGGCGTGACCGGCCGGGTCATGATCGAGCACGTGATGGCACGCCTTCGCGCCGAGGGCGCCCAAGTGGTCAACGTACACGTCGTGATCATGTGCGAGACACCCCGCGTGGCCCCGCTTCGCATGCAGATGCAGTCCGCCCTCAGCGAGCTGATGGACGCCCCCGTGTCGGTACACGCCACCACCACGGACGGCATGGGGTTCACCGGACGTGAGGAAGGGATCGCCTGCCACGCCGTGGCGCTGGTCGAGCTGCCCGCGTGACAGTAACCCTGCATTCGACCCTCACCGGGCGGGACGAACCGCTCATCCCCGACGGTGACGGTGTGGTCGGTATCTACGCGTGTGGCCCCACCGTCTACTCGCGCATCCACATCGGCAACGCCCGTCCGTTCGTGGTGTTCTCGGTACTGAAGCGATACCTCGAACGGCGGGGTCTGCGCTGCCGACTGGTCATCAACATCACGGACGTCAACGACAAGATCTACGACGCCGCGCGCGCCGAGGGCATCCCGTCCCCGGAACTCGCAGCGCGGTGCGCCGAGCAGTACATCGAGGACACCGGACGACTGGGGCTCGGGCGCCCGGATGCGGAGCCTCGGGTCACCGAGACGATGGTTGAGATCGTCGCCCTCATCGCCGATCTCATCGAGCTCGGCCTCGCCTATCCGGCGGGTGGTGACGTGTACTTCCGTGTGGGCGCGTTTCCGGAGTACGGCCGTCTCTCGGGGCGACGCGTGGAGGATCTGGTGGCCACCGATCCCGGCGAACTCAAGGAGGATCCCCTCGACTTCGCACTCTGGAAGGGGCGGAAGGAGGACGAGGACGCGTTCTGGGAGTCACCGTGGGGTCCGGGACGCCCCGGTTGGCACATCGAGTGCTCCGCCATGGCCGAGCGCCACCTCGGAATGGACTTCGCCGTGCACGGTGGTGGCATCGACCTCGTGTTCCCCCACCACGAGAACGAGATCGCACAGAGCGAGGGTGCCCGGGGTGGCCGGTTCGCACGCATCTGGATGCACAACGAGATGGTCGAGCTCTCCGACACGAAGATGAGCAAGAGCGTCGGGAACATCATGATGCTCGCCGATGTTCTGGAGTCTCGGGGTCCCGACACGGTGATCGCGTACTTCCTGGGGAGCCACTACCGCTCGCCACTACCGTTCTCAGATGAGCGCCTGGACGACGCCGCGATGGCCTGCCAGCGCATCCGGAACGCCGTCCGGGCGCTGGACCGGGCGCTGGATGGCCCGGGGACGGGCGACGATCTGGCCCTCGCGGCCGCGGTTGTGGAGTCGCGTCAGCGATTTCACGACTCGATGGATGACGATCTCGGTACCCCCGGTGCGATGGCCGCGATCTTCGACCTCGTGCGGGCTATCCACCAAGCGCTCGAGCGGGGGTGCCCCGCGGCGGGGCAGATTCGGGAGGTGCGGCAGCAGCTCGTCGCTCTTCTCGACATGCTGGGGCTCGCAGGGCTTGGGAACGAGGTGTCGGCCGAGATGCCGGATGAGGTGCGCGAACTCATGCGTCGGCGGGAGGAAGCACGTTCCGCCCGGGATTTCGCGGGTGCCGACGCCCTTCGCGACGCAATTGGTGCCCTCGGGTTCGAACTGCGTGACGGTCCGGGGGGACCCGAGGTCTACTCGGCCCCATGAGTAGCGGCCACTACGGGCGCAGGCCTCCCAATCGCGACGACGACGGACCGGTACTGGTGTACGGCCGGAATCCCGTGCGGGAGTTGATCCGCGCGGGCCGGCGCCCGGTCACCGAGGTCTGGGCGCTTGCCCAGACGGCGTCGGACCCCGCACTCGAGGGAGTGACGGTTCTGGTCAAGCGGCGTGAGGATCTCGCGCGGCTCGCCGGCACTGGCGACCACCAGGGAATGGTGGCGATTACCGAGGAGTACCCATATGCGGACCCTCAAGCCGTACTGGAGGGTGACGGTCCCGTGCTGGTGCTGGACGAGGTACAGGACCCGCGGAACCTCGGAGCGGTTGCACGGGTGGCTGATGCCGCCGGGTTCGCCGGCCTGGTTATTCCGACGCGGGGGAGCCCGGGGATCACCGCTGTCGTCTGCAAGGCGTCGGCGGGGGCCGTGGAACACCTCACCGTGGCGCGGGTAGGGTCGATCGTGGCGTTTGTCAACGACCTCGCCGGTGCCGGGCGCTGGGCCGTGGGAGCCGATTCCGATGAGGGACGCGACTACCGCGAAATCCCATGGGATGCGTGTGTGGCCATCGTTCTGGGCGCCGAGGGAGCGGGTCTCCGACCTCGCGTCCGGGAGGTCTGCGACCAACTCGTGCGCATCCCGATGCGGGGAATGGTGGGGTCCCTCAACCTGTCGACGGCAGCGGCGGTGCTCGCCTTCGAAGCGGTTCGGATGCAACCCGGGGGGCCCAGAGGTTGACATAACTATGTGCGATCGGTATCAATCCGGCATCACTTACCTTCGACAACAGGTTGAGCCTGTGGTTCAAGTCAAGGTTGAGGGATTGGGAATCGTCCTACGACATGCCGTATTGACCGGGAGTGAACATGGGTGCCACCGCCCGCAGGCTTACCGATCTGGACCAGCAGGGATTCGTCGACGTCGTCGACGAGGGCCTTGTCCGCCGAGCACGTGGTGGTGACACCCAGGCCATGGATCAGATCATCTCCCGCTACCGGGGATTCGTTCGTCTCAAGTCCAGCGCGTACTTTCTGGCCGGCGGTGACTCCGAGGATCTGATCCAGGAGGGGCTCATCGGCCTCTTCAAGGCCGTACGCGACTACCGGCCCGAGCGCGAGGCCTCCTTCCGCTCGTTCGCGGAGCTCTGCGTGACGCGCCAGATCATCACCGCCATCAAGACCGCCGCGCGCAACAAGCACACCCCGCTCAACACGTACGTGTCGTTCAGCAACAGCCGCGCGGGTTCGGAGCAGGAGACGACCCTCGCGGACGTCCTGCCGGATGACCCGGTAACGGACCCCATCAACCAGGCCATCTCCACCGAGGAGCTCTCGAGTCTGGTCGAGTGCCTCGGTCGCGTCCTCAGCCCCCTCGAGCGTCAGGTGCTTGCGATGTATCTGGAGGGTCGTTCCTACGAAGAGGTCGCGGAGCGGCTCGACTGCAACTCGAAGAGCGTGGATAACGCGCTCCAGCGGGTGAAGCGCAAGGTCGAGACGCATCTGAAGGAGCGCGAGGTCCTAGACCTGCGCTAGATGTAAGGCGCCAACACGTTGTCCACCCGGTGTCATCCTGAAGAGTGATGGTTGATGAGACCCAAATCCAGCCTCAGGCCCTTCCGTGGGCGGCGGGGGCGTGGGCACCGACCGTTGGAGAAGCGGCCCCCAATCAACCGCGTTCAGACCGTCTGTGGGTAGACCAGATAACCTTTCTCTTGCAGATGCACGGTCCACCGCTGTCATAAGGTCGGTCCCTGATTTCCCCCGCTCGAGTGCCACGCCCACGGCGTCATTCGTTGTACACGCTGGTCATGTCCCCGACCCTGACCCTCGTCGGGATGTTTTCGGGCTCCGCACAGTCCGCGCGCATCCCCCCGGCGTCTCCCGGACGAACCACCCAGCAGTTTCGTAACAGCTCCGCCTTCGTCGCCCTCAAGGCCGATTGGTCGGTGGTCGCCTGAGGGAGCGCCGGCTTTGGCGCCACCGCCCCCGCGGGCGTCACCACCGCGAACTCCAGGGTCATTTGGATTCAGGCGATCTTCACCACCCCCCACCGACGAACACCTCACTCAGCCCCACCGGTGGCCCCGCCGCGGACGGCACCGCGCTCACCATCACCGGTTCGGGGTTCGCCAGTGGCGCCACGGTGAGCGTGGGCGGGGTGGCGTGCATGCCGGTGGTGGTGGTGTCACCGACCGCCATCACCTGTACCACCGCTCAACACGCCGCGGGAGCGGTGAGCATCGTGGTAACGAACCCTGACAGTCAGGCGGCAATGGCCACGGGCGTCTTCACCTACGTCGCGGCGCCGACGGTCACCTCACCCACCACCGCGCGTCTCACCTCCCGAATCACCTGCCGAGGCAGTATCTGCACCACGACTGGCTCCGTGCCCAAGGATGCCACGCGCCTCACCCAGACTGCCCGTCGCGTTGCCGCCGCCAGTAGCCTCTTCACGGAGATGGCCACCGGGGTGCGCAGGGGCACATGCACCATCACGAAGGGGAATGACCAGCGCCGCAGCTACCGCTGCACCATCACACTGACGACGGGCCGTTGGTCGCTCACCATCACCGCCTTCGCCAAGGCCACCGCACGCGCTAGCGCCACCCGTCAGGTGACGGTGGCGCCACGCACACGCGCCTAGGTGTTGTGCTTACCGAGGTTCCGAACGGCACGTAGAAAATAGACCGGGCTCGGTCGCCTCCGTTACCGAGCGCCCCTCCTCCGGGGTGCGCCGACACAACCACAGCCTCGACGCGGGGGTCACCTTGGCGTGAGTGTGGAGATTTACCCGGTGCCGTCCTTTGGATTTCAGTCTCATCAACCCTCACCCGTCAGGATGGCACCGGGTGAATAACGTGCTGGCCCCTCACAGCTA
>SHVE01000015.1 GCA_009694365.1 Thermoleophilia bacterium
GGTGCCATTGAAGTACCCGGTGACGAGGGACGATCCGTCCGGCAGTGCGGAGACGCCGCGGGCCACGTCGGTGTCTGAGCCCCCGGCCTGCGTGGCCCAACTCACCCCGGGCAGTGGCGCGGCGACGAGCCCCTGTGCGCCCAGCACGAGAGCGAGCAGGCAACCGAGGTAGACGCGAATTGAACGGCGCATAAGAGAGCAACCCTTCACCGTGCTGGCCAGCTGGGACGTTCGGAATCGACGGTACCATCATCAGGTCGTGCGCGACGGCAACTCCCTTGATAGCGGGACTTCATCGGAACCGCTCTCGGGCGCGTTATCGTAGGTGACGTGGGGACATCGCTCGCAAACCTCGGCCTGACTCCCGCGCCCGGCGATGCGGACCTCGACGCGCTGGTGCGGGAGGTCGCGGCGCACCATTCGGACGCCGACGGCGACGCAATCCGCAAGGCCTACCGGTACTCCGAGGAGTGTCATCGCGGCCAGGTGCGCCACTCCGGTGAGCCCTACATCACGCATCCGTTGGGTGTCGCGCGCATCTGCGCAGGTCTGGGCCTCGACTCGCAGACGATCCAAGCGGCCCTGTTGCACGATGTGCTGGAGGACACGGGGGCCACCCGGGACGACGTCGCGGCGGAGTTCGGTGAGAGCGTGGCGGCCCTAGTGGACGGAGTCACCAAGCTCACTCGAATCCACTTCGAGAGTCAGGAGGAGCGACAGGCCGAGAACTACCGCAAACTCATCATCTCGATGTCGTCCGACATTCGCGTGCTCTTGGTCAAGTTGGCGGACCGCCTGCACAACATGCGCACGCTTCAGTACATGAGCAAGGCCAAACAGACCCAGAAGGCCCGGGAAACGCTCGAGGTCTATGCGCCCCTCACCCATCGCTTGGGCATTCACTCGCTGAAGTGGGAACTGGAGGATCTGGCGTTCGCGGCCTTGCACCCCAAGCGATACGCCGAGATCCAGCAGATGGTCAACCAGCGCCGCGGAGACCGCGAGGACGACGTGGCGGAGGCCGGCGACATCCTGCGTGGTGAGTTGGTCGCCGTAGGTATCGAGCCGTGCGAGATCGTGGGGCGCGCCAAGCACTTCTATTCGATCTACGAGAAGATGACCCGCAACGGCAAGGAGTTCAACGAGATCTACGACCTCACCGCCATGCGTGTGATTGTGGACTCGGTGAAGGGCTGTTACGGGGCCATCGGCATCATCCACTCCCTCTGGAAGCCGATGCCCGGTCGGTTCAAGGACTTCATCGCGATGCCACGGCTCAACATGTACCAGGCGCTGCACACCACGGTGATCGGCCCTCAGGGCAAGCCGCTGGAGATCCAGATCCGCACCCCGGAGATGCACGGAACGGCGGAATTTGGTGTGGCCGCGCACTGGCGGTACAAGACCACTCGTCGCGCCGAGGCGACGCATGCGTCGGGCAGTGAGGATCGCCTGGAGTGGATCTCGCGCATGATGGATTGGCAGCGTGACACCACCGATCCGACCGAGTTTATGGAGAGCCTCCGCAGTGACCTGTACTCGGAGGAGGTGTTTGTGTTCACGCCCAAGGGCGACGTGATGGCGCTCCCGGCCGGCGCGACGCCGCTCGACTTCGCATACGACGTCCACACCGATGTCGGCCATCGCTGTGTGGGGGCGAAGGTGAACGGCCGCATCGTCCCGCTGACCCACGTCCTTGAGTCGGGTGACTTCGTCGAGGTCCTCACCTCGAAGTCCCCACGTGGCCCGTCACGCGACTGGCTCGGTGTCGTGCAGACGTCGAAGGCGCGGTCACGTATTCGCTCGTTCTTCCTTCGCGAACAGCGCGAGGACGCCGAGCACCACGGACGCGACTCCCTCCAGGATTCCCTGCGCAAGGCAGGTCTGCCGAACCAGCGAATCGTGGGATCGCCCCTCTTCGCTCAGGTCATCCAGGACATGGGCTTCAAGCGGGCCGAGGACTTCTACGTGTCGCTCGGATCGGGCAAGACGTCCGTCCAAGTGGTGGTGAACAAGGTCATCGCCGCGCTTAGGACGGACGACGGTGAGGTGGACCCCACGCCCACCCTGCCGGACGCCCGCGGGGGCCGTTCGCGTCAGGCGGTGCCCTCCGGCGATCTCGGGATCGTGATCGAGGGCGTTGACGACGTCATGGTCCGCCTTGCGAAGTGCTGCAAACCGGTCCCCGGGGATGAGATCGTGGGGTACATCTCGCTCGGCCGGGGTGTCACCATCCACCGTGATGACTGCCCCAACGTGCGGGCGCTTATGCGCGCGCCCGAGCGTTTCACACTCGTGGCGTGGGGAGGGGAGAGCCGCCAGTCGTTCCGGGTCGAGATCGCCGTGGATGCCTGGGACCGCCACCGCCTCCTCGAGGACATCTCCCGCACGATCGCCGAGAACGGTGTCAACATTGTGGGGGCCAACTGCCAGGTGGACGACCAAATGGCCCGGCACCGGTTCGTGCTGGAGATGGGCGACCTGGATACCCTCCGGCATCTCACCACGGCGTTGCGCCACGTCGAGTCGGTGTTCGACGCATACCGGGTGACGCCCGGGGGCTGAGCGTCCCTGCGCTCCCGGTGCCGCCCGCAATCGGTGGCTGCTGGTAGCGTGCTGAACCAGTGGACTGGCTGGACGTCATCATTCTGGCGGCCGCCGGAACCGGACTCATCGCGTTCGTCGTGCTGGTCGTGATCATCCTGAGGCAGGGACGATTGCTCAATCAGCTCGAGGAGCGCGTTGGCCCCCCGGTACCGGCAGCTGCGGCTCCCGCTCTTGAGCGGGTCCGAGGCGTTCCCTCATCCACGGTGGTGGCGAATCCGTCGGACGGGCCGGCACCCCCGGCGCCACGACGCACGGCACGACAGGAGTTCGATGCCCGTGCCGAGGCGGAGGCCGTGCGCCGCGCTGAGGCGCAGATGGCCGCAGGCCGATCGAACGTGGTCGCGTCGGCGGGCCGTGGCTACGTCCTCGCGACACTCGTGGTGCTCCTCATCGGACTGCTCGGGGCCGGCAGTTGGTACCTCTTCTTCCGGGGGGATGGCGGACCCGCTCGGGGGACTGCCACGGTGGCGACGTCCACCACGCCGGGCGCGGGCGCGATTCCCGAAGACGTGCCGCCGCTCGCCAACAAGGCGGCCTACACCGTGGCCGTGCTCAACGCGAGCGGGGTCACCGGTGCGGCCGCCACACGCGTCGCTCCCCGAGTGCAGGCGGTGGGGTACACCCTCGGGGTGGTTGACAACGCATCGACGTCAGGCCTCGCCATATCCGTGGTGGAATACGTGAAGGGGCGTCAGGAGGTGGGGTGGAACCTCGCGAAGGACCTCGGCCTCACGACTGCCCTCGAGGTGACCGCTCTTTCCAAGGGGCGCATCGGCACCGCCGATGCCGCGGTCATCGTCGGCGCGGACTTCGCCAAGTAGCAACGCGGTTCACTCCGCGCCGTATCCCCCCCCGCCCGGGGTGCGCTGCTCAATGACCGATCCGGCCGGGAGACGTCCGCGCCACTTCCCCGGTATGGGCGCGTCATCGACGAGGGTCTCCCCGCGGAGGCCGTCGGCGCCGCCGGCCGCTCCGAGCGGTGCGGTCCGCCTGCGCTCGGCGATTACCGACACGTCGGCGTCCTCCAGTAGGCGGATTCGGCGGATGACCCCATCCCCGCCCCGATGCGACCCCGTACCACCGGAGCCACGGCGTACCGCATAGCATTCGACCCGTACGGGCATCGCCAACTCGAGGGCCTCGATGGGGGTGTTGAGGGTGTTACTCATGGCCACGTGGACCGCACTCGGACCGTCGGCGTGGAGCGATGCGCCCTGGCCGCCTCCGAGGGTTTCGAAGTACACCCGGCCCGGAAATCCGAGGGTCAGGTTGTTCATGGTCCCCTGGCCCTGCGCGGGGAGGCACACGGCTCCCGCGAGCGCACCCAGCACGGCATCGCTGATCCGACTCGACCCCTCGACGTTGCCGGCGGCCACGCCCACGCCCGGGGGCGCGTTGACGAAGGATCCCCGTGGTGCGATGACCGTGACGGGGGCGAACGCCCCGGCGGACGCAGGGATATCCGGATCCGTAGCAACGCGTACCGCGAAGAACACGGCCGAACGGGTGACGGCGATGGGGCAGTTGAGATTGCCGGGGCCCACGGGGTCGGTGCCCGTGAAATCCACGCACAGCTCGTCCCCCCGTACCGACACGCGCACCCGTATGACGATGTCAGCGTCCGATTCGCCGTCGCCCTCCACCACCTCCTCGCGCGTCCACACGCCATCCGGAATCGCCGCGATCGCGGCGCGGGTGCGCCGCTCGGCATAGGCGAGTAACGATTCCATCGCACTCGTAATCGCGCGGGCGCCACCGCGCCGGGCGGCGAGATCGGCAAGACGATCCGCGGCGAGGCGATGGGCCGCCAACTGGGCGTGGATATCGCCACGGCGTTCGTCGGGCGTCCGAGAGTTGGCCACGATGATCGACATGACCCCATGGTCGATGCCGTCCGGGCCGGACAGGCGCACCGGGGGAATGACGAGCCCCTCCTGCAGGAGTTCGCGGGCACCGGCCGGCATGGACCCGGCACTCATCCCGCCCACATCGGCGTGGTGGGCCCGGGACACCGCGTGCGCCACGACGACCCCGTCCACCGTGACGGGCGACACGATGGTGAGATCCGGCAGGTGTGTGCCGCCGGTGAAAGGGTCATTGAGGATCCAGGCCTCCCCGGGCACGATGCCGGCCTCCATGACGGCGGCAACGGCCTCTGGCATTGCGCCGAGGTGCACCGGGATCGAGTGAGACTGGGCCACCATCGCACCGGCGGCGTCGAAGAGCGCGGTGCTGCAGTCCCGCCGCTCCTTGATGGTGACACTGAAGGCGGCACGCACGAGCGCGGCCTGCATCTCATCGGCGACTGCCCGTAGGGCGGCACTCCATACCTGAAGGCCGATCGGGTCGAGTCCGGTCATGTGCGCGTCATCCTCACCGCGCCATCGTCGGCAACCGCGGCGATCCATCCGTCGGCCACCCAGCAAAAACTTCCGGCCATGGGGAGGCCGGCCGGCCCCGTGATCGATTCCCTGGGGGTTCCCATTCCTGGCGGCGGCATCGTCGGCCCGTCCTCCGACACAGCGACGCGTACGGAAACAGCCTCGATTGCGCGGTCAGGCATGGCCAGACCCGACTGCTGGGCGTGGGCGCAGTGGAAGGCGGCCCGGAGATCGGCTTCGGGGCGACGGGGGTCCCACGGCACGGTGATCGGGTGGCTTTGGCCGGAGTACCGGCAGTCGGCAGAGACCTCCACATGGCCCGTGGGGATCTCGGCCCGCGCACGATCGATGAGGGGCGCCACGGCGTCGGTCAGTGCGGACCCCGACTCCACCGGAAGGAGGACGCTCTGCACGTAATCTCGGCGCTCCCCGGCGGTCACCATCCCGAGCGCGGCGAGGACGCCGGCGGTTGCAGGGCAGGTGATGCGGGAAATGCCGAGATCCTCCGCCACTGCACAGGCGTGGAGAGGTCCGGCACCGCCGTAGGCGATGAGGGTGCCCGGGCGCGGATCGATACCCCGTTCGACGCTCACCACGCGCAGTGCGGCAGCCATCTCCGAGACCGCAACGCGAACGATCCCCTCGGCGCACTGGTCCACCGCCAATCCGAGGGTTGCGGCGAGAGCGGCCACGGCGTCACGAGCTCGGTTGGCGTCCATGGGAATAGTGCCACCGATCCCGAGGTCCCCCGTGAGTCGGCCCAGCACGACGTTGGCATCGGTGACCGTGGGGAGGGTGCCACCGCGCCCATAGGCGGCCGGGCCGGGGACGGCGCCGGCCGATCGTGGTCCGACGCGGAGCGCACCGCCGGCGTCCGCCCATGCGATGCTGCCACCGCCCGCCGAGACGGTCTCGATGTCGAGCATCGGGAGGGCCACCGAGTGACCCGCCACGGTCTGCCCGGGGGCACGACCCGGCTCGCCTCCCATGATGAGACTGACGTCGCACGACGTGCCTCCCATGTCGAAGGCGAGGGCGACCGCAGCGCCCTCCGCACGTGCGATGAGCGCTGCGCCCATTACGCCTCCCGCAGGACCGGAGAGCACGGTTCGGGATGCATAGGCGGCCGCATCGTCCAGTGGGATCACACCCCCGTTGCTCTGCATGATCATGGGGTGGGGGAGGCCCCGGTCCTGTGCGCGACGCCCGAGCCGATCGAGGTAGGTGGCGAGAAGGGGGGACAGGTAGGCATTAAGCACTGTCGTGGCGATGCGCTCGTACTCGCGCACCTCGGCTAGGACGTCGGACGATGTGGACACGTGAACACCCGGCAGGGCCGTACGGATCGCGTCACCGAGGCGGCGCTCGTGGTCCGGGTGGGCGTATGAAAAGAGCAAACCCACGGCCACGGCCTCGGGGGCGAGGGCCGTTACGCGCGCGACGGACTCCCGGATCGCCGTCTGCGTGAGGGGGGACACGACCCCACGGGCCCCGACGCGTTCATTCACACCCACCACGGAATCGGCGGCCACAAGTGGCTCGGGATGCGCGACGTCCAGTCGGTACAGCGAGGCCCGGTCTTGGCGCCGCAACTCGAGAACGTCCTCGATACCCATGGTGGTGACCAAGACGGTGCGTGCCCCACGGCGCTCGAGCAGGGCGTTGGTACCCACAGTCATGCCGTGGGCGAGGCGAGTCACCTCAGATGCCGAGATGTCCGCCGCGGCGAGGGCCACGCCGATCGCGCGCATCACCCCGTCGCTGTGGTCGTCCGGGGTCGTCGGGACCTTGGCGGTGGCGACGCCACCCGCATGAACGACCACAGCGTCGGTGAAGGTGCCACCGACGTCGACGCCGACCAGGGCCCGAGCGGATTCACCCCGGGAGGGCTCTACCATGGCGATGCACTCTAGCCCCGACGAGGACATCCCCGTCCGAACCCACGTACCTACTGCGATCCTCGGCGTCCTCGTCGCGCTCGGCATGACCGCCATGGCGCTGGCAGGTCCGTCGGCCCCACCCATCGGCCCCACCACTGGGCTCGGAGTGCCAACCAACGGTGACCTCGCACTCGGCCTCGACGGATGGGGCCGGATCGGTCCCACGATGGCTCTCCGTGCCGGACCTCTCATCGAGGCCGCGGACAACACCACGGTCCTTAGCCCGGCGTTCACGGTTCCGATGGGATCGCAGTCGCTTCCGATCGTGGTGGGGATTCCGGGGGCGAATGCCGTGGTCGAGTTCCGGGCCCGCCCGGTGTCGGGCGGGGCCGACATTCCCCTAGCCACAATTACGCCCACCCGGGGTCTGCGGCGGTGGGATGTACCAATCGCATCCCTTGTGGGACAGACCGTTCGCATCGTTATCGATCCGGTCACGTCCCTCGGCCGGCGCCTCCTCGTCGCCTCGGTGGGCCCGGTGGAGTCGGTGCTTCCCGGGTGGGTGGTGCACACCGGCCTTCCGGTCGTCACCACTACGTGGGGACGCCATGGCATCCGCACGGGAGACTCACGTCTCACGATGAGCACTCCCAGCACGGCGGTGGCGCCGGGTACGCGCTACCTCGGTCTCGTCGTACGTGGCTCGGGAACGGTGAGCGCGGTCATCGAATCGAACCGTGTCAGCGTTCGGGCCACCGGAAACCGGTGGACACCGATCCATGTCGCCGTGCCGGAGCACACACGCTCGGTGGTGGTGTTGGTAGACGCCACGCCGGGCGACGGGCAGGTCCTCGTCGTCGCCGATGTGGGGGTGGCCGTCCGCACGACCCGCATCACACACGCGGTGGCGACGGCCATGGCTGACGGTGGTGGATCGGTGGTACGGGCACGGGTGACTCCCGATGCCGCGGGAATTATCGTCCGACTACGCGTGGGCGCTCATTTCATCGGGACCGGTCGGGTACGAGCCGACGGTCGTGTGGTGGTGCGATCACCACGCACGGGGGTCCCCGCCACCCTCGTGACCACGGGCGACGCATCGCACCTGCCGGCGCGCGTTGCGCTCACGCTTCCCGGGTAATCACGCGGTGGGGCGAGGATTTGGTCCGGCGCGAGTACGCACCGGAGAGCGTGCGCACGAGGCGGCCTGCCTGCGATAGCGCCTCAGGCCGTGTGGTGGAGGTCCCCGAGAACACCCCCGCTGTACCCGTGGTGCAGACGGGTGGTCAGTGGTGACCAGCACACCACCCCGATCGCCCGTGCCCGGGGGGCCTGATGCCAGTGCGCACGCCGCTGGCCCGCTGCGGACCCTCGACACGATGGCGGTTCATCCCGATGTTTCGGCGGGCCAGTCATCCATCCTCGCCCGAAATGTTACTGGACGAGTCGGTGTCGGTGGGCGTGGTGGGGGCGGGTGTCGGGTCGGGAACGTCATCGTTCTTCACGTGCGATCAGCGGAACATCGTGGTCCGATGCGGGGCGGGCGGAAATCGCGACGTTGCACCGCCCCATCTTGGCCTCCCATTGACGGGTCGCCGTGACCTCCGCTAAGGTTCCGTCCGCTTGACGCATCATGAGCGGTGGAGGGACATGGCCCTTTGAAGCCGCGGCAACCAGTGCCTACGCACCAGGTGCCAATTCCTGCAGGCATTCGTGCTTGGGAGATGCGAGGGGCGCTTCCTGTCTTTTCGTGGAGCACCCTCGAACTCTCGCACGCGACGAGAGACGAGGATGGGCGAGCAGATGGGGCGGACTACCGGGGCACGAGGCCTTCGCTGCAAGGAATGCGGTGAAGAGATGGCTCTCGGCGCGTGGTACGCGTGCGAGTTCTGCTTCGGTCCGCTGGAGGTCGTCTATGATCAGGACTATCTGGCCGCACATGTGACTCGTGAGTCCATCGCTGCCGGTCCGCCGTCGATGTGGCGCTACGCCGAACTCCTTCCGTGCGCGCCGGAGGATCCGACGGCGGGTCTCCAGGTGGGCCTCAGTCCGCTCATGCGCGCTCCGCGTCTCGCCGAGCGGCTCGGGCTGAACGATGTGTGGGTGAAGAACGAGACCGCCAACCCCACCCACTCGTTCAAGGACCGTGTCGTGAGCGTGGCCATGCAGAAGGCGCGCGAACTGGGGTATGAAGTGGCGGCATGCGCATCCACCGGTAATCTCGCGCAGTCCGTGGCCGCCCACGCGGCGGCCGCCGGAATGCAGAGTTTCGTGTTCGTGCCGGCCGACCTCGAGCCTCAGAAGATCGTCGCCACGGGCATCTACGGGTGCACGCTGATTGCCGTGGACGGAACCTACGACGACGTCAATCGCCTGTGCATGGAACTCGCGGCGGATCGTCCGTGGGCCTTCGTCAACGTGAACGTCCGGCCGTACTACAGCGAGGGCTCCAAGACTCTGGCCTACGAGACCGCCGAGCAGCTGGGGTGGACGCTTCCCGACCGCTGCATCGTTCCCATCGCCTCGGGATCGCTCTATACGAAGATCCACCGCGGCTTCCACGAGTTGCTCGACCTCGGGCTGGTGTCGGGCACCGTGCCCACGATGAACGGCGCCCAGGCCATCGGATGCGGTCCGGTGGCGGCGGCGTTCGCGGACGGCCTCGACTTTGTAGCCCCGGTGAGGCCCGACACCATCGCCAAGAGCCTGGCCATCGGCAACCCGGCCGACGGCGTCTTCGCCCTCGACGTGGCCCGGGAGACTGGCGGCAGCATTGACGCGGTGTCGGAACAGGAGATCACCGACGGCGTCGCAATGCTCGCCGAGACCACGGGTATCTTCACGGAGACGGCTGGTGGTGTGACCACTGCGGTACTCGCACGCCTCGCGCGGGAGGGGCGAATTGGCCCTAATGAGCGCGTCGTGCTGTGCATTACGGGTGACGGACTCAAAACGATCGACGCTGTCGCCGACCGGGTGCAGCCCATCACGATCGCCCCGACCGTCGCCGACTTCGAGGCGGCGGTATCCGCTGTCGGTACGGCGCTTCTCTCATGACAACCTCGACGAATCCGGAGACTCACCGATGAGTGTGACCGTCCGCATCCCCTCGCCGCTTCGGCCCCTCACCGGCGGCGCCGGCACGGTCGAATGCCGTCCCGGCACGGTCGGGGCCATCATCGACGAGTTGGAGGCGAACCACCCGGGCTTCCGGGACCGAGTCACCAACGACGGTGCGTTGCGCCGCTTCGTCAACGTATTCGTGGCGGGGCAGGACGTACGGTTCGCCGAGGGCATCGACACCGCCGTGGCTGACGGGCAGGAGGTCACAATCCTTCCGGCCGTGGCCGGGGGCTGACCCCCACGCGCTCCGCGTTCGTCACCGGGGGGGCGGGGTTGGTGGGCCGCCACCTGGTAGACGAACTCATCCTCGGTGGTGTGGACGTGACCGTGCTTGTGCGGTCCGACTCGGGTGCCGATGCCCTGCGTGCGGCCGGTGCCACGGTGATACGCGGCGACCTCGGACGGCCGAGCGGGTGGGAGCGTGCCGCGCGTGACGCCGATGTGGTGTTCCATGCCGCTCTCCCGCGCATCACCCCGCCGCTCCGCCACCGCCAACTGCGGACCCTCGCGAAAAAGGCCGAGGCGGGTGCGGCCACCCTGCGGGACGTGGTGGGGGGCGACACGAACGTTGTGGTTCTCTCATGCGCGATCGGCGATTCCCGCGGACCACTCTCCATCGCGGAGCCCGGCCTCGCTGCCGAGCGGGGCCTCCGCGGGACGGGCACGCGGGTGGTGCGTCTTCCGTGGGCGTACGGCCGAACGGGATTCCTCGCCGACATGCAGCGCGGTCTGGTGATGCGACGGTTCCGGATCGTCGGCAGTGGCACTAACACAATCGCACTCATCAGCGCGCGGGACGGCGCACGGGCCGCCATGGCCGCTGCCGACGCTCCTCCCGGGACGTACTCGGCGGCGGAGGATTCCCTGCCCACCCAGCAGGAGCTGGTGCATCACATCTGCGTAACTCGTGGAGTACCGCGCCCGGATCACCTACCGCCGCGGATCGCGTCGGTATCGCTGGGTGGAGTCGTGGTTGAGGCCCTCGTGGCCGATCAGGTGGTCACGGCCTTGCCGCTCCCGGGCTTCCGCCCGCGCCATGCGTGGCGTGAGGCGTTGGTGCGATCCACGGCGCCGCGGGATACGGATTCCGGATGGGGTCGCGCTCTGGCTTCCCACCACCATCGGATCGGGGTCGTCAGGCGGGGTCGTCAGGCGGGGTACTGGGATCTACGGGCTCCGGGGGGATGATGGGCAACCCGGTCGCCTGCTCCATGCGGTCACCGGCGCGGTACCTGATGTCCACCACATCGGCCTGATGGTCGCCGTAGACGCCCACACCGGCGAACTGCACCATCTTCCGGCCGAACCGCCGTCGCGTGGGCGTGGGGATGAGCGGCGTGGTGAACCGGAGCATGCGACCCTGAACCGTGAAGTGGGTGCCCTCTTCGCGCGGCTCGCCATTCACCCAGATGGTGAAGGGGGGCTCGGCATCCCCGGGGAGGGCGACGCTCCAGATGGGCGGGTGGGACATGGGATCACTCTAACCACAGCCAGTCGGGGACCGTGCACCAACGGGGTCCGGGTCCGCCGTGTCGTCGGACGCCGACGTCGGTGCCCCGTGCCGGTGGGATCCGAGCCCGTCAGTACGCGCGGCAGGATTCGAACCTGCGACCCCTGGCTCCGGAGGCCAGTGCTCTATCCACTGAGCTACGCGCGCTCGCGGGTCAAGTGTAGACGTCCACTCGACCACGTGATCGGGGCACGGGCACCGGTCGTGTTCTCGACCTCGGTCCGGGCGCTCCGAGCCCGGTGGCGGTATCCCGCCACGCCCGACAGGGGACCGATCGGGGTGGGGCGGGGGTCCTCGTGCCCGACGGGGCCGGATCGGTCCACGACCTCGTTCCGTCGGCGGCGTACAGTCGCCGCCGTGGATCTCCTCATCACATTCGTCGGCACCTCCGCGTCGGTCCCGAGCGCCGCGCGCGGTACGTCCGCCACCCTTATCAGTCGCGGCGGTGAGCGGTGGCTCATCGACTGCGGTGAGGGAACCCAGCGGCAACTGCTCCGGTCCGGGGTCGGGCTTGTGGATGTGGACGGAATCCTCATCACTCATCTGCACGGCGACCACTTCTTGGGGCTTCCGGGTCTGCTCAAGACGTTCGCTCTGCGCGGGCGCACCAAGCCCCTACTGCTGGTCGGACCGTCGGGGCTCACCAGTCTCATGGGGGTGCTCCACCCGCTCATCGGCCGCCTGCCATTCCACCTTGAGGTGCAGGAATCAGGGCCCGGGGTCGTGGTGCGCCTGAATGGCGGGGAGTTCCGCGCCTTCCACACCGACCACGGCATCCCGTCCCTTGGGTACGCCCTCGTGGAGGACGATCGCCCGGGGGCATTCGACCCCGTGGCCGCCGCTGCGCTGGGAGTGCCGAATGGACCCGACCTCGGCGTGCTACAACGCGGCGGCGAGGTCACGACGCCGGACGGCCGGCGGGTGCGACCGGACCAGGTGATGGGTGCGGCCCGACCGGGGCGCACGGTGGTGTTCTCGGGGGACACACGGCCGTGCGGGGGTACCGAAGACGCCGCGCGGAACGCCGACGTGCTGGTGCACGAGGCCACCTTCCTTCACGAGGACCAATCGCGGGCGACGGAGACCCGGCACAGCACAGCACGGGAGGCCGCCGACCTTGCCGGACGGTCCGCGGTGGGGATGCTCGCGCTCACCCATGTGTCAAGCCGCGTGCCACCCCGGGAGGTACGTCGCGAGGCGGCGGCCCGTTTCCCGTCGGTGGTCGTACCGCGCGATTTCGATCAGGTGGAGATCCCGTACCGCGAGCGAGGCGCCGCGCGCCTCATACCGGTGCAGGATCGTCTCGATCGTGGCGAGGGGGGCGATTCCGATGCGCCAGCGCCGCCTGCTACGCTGCCGGACGAACGCCTTTAACACCGGTCCCGTGAGGCCGGAAAGGAGACTGAGATGACCGCAGCCACTGTTTTTATCGGACCCCGCGCACCAGAACCTCGGTAGCGCCCGTGGCATCTAGCGTCCTCATTGGCCCCGATCAACTCGGTCGCACGGTCGCGCGCATGGCGCACGAGATCGTGGAGCACCACGCCGACCCGTCGGCGGTTGCACTGGTGGGTGTGCATACCCGGGGAGTGCCTCTCGCGGAGCGGCTGCAGGTGCTCATCGAGCAGTTCTCGGGTGCACGGCCCGCCATCGGATCGGTGGACATCGCCCTCTACCGCGACGACGTGGGCGTGGGCGCCGCGCGCCGCGGACTGGTGCCGGTGGTGGGGGAGACTCTCCTCGACTTCGACATCGCGTCGCACGCGGTCATCTTGGTGGACGACGTGCTCTATACCGGGCGCACGATCCGCGCAGCCATCGACGCGGTGTTCGACTACGGCCGGCCGCCCCAAGTGGAGCTGGCGGTCCTCGTGGACCGTGGTCATCGCGAACTGCCCATCCGTCCCGACTACGTGGGGCGCAATCTCCCGACGAACCGCGGCGAGCGGATCGCCGTTCATCTTGTCGAGGTGGACGGCCGTGACGAGGTCATCCTGGTGGACACTGTATGAGCGCGCGCCGCTCACTCCTCGGCGTCGCCGACCTCCGGGCCGATGACATCGGTCGCATCCTCGCCACCGCCGAGCGGTTCCGATCGGTGATGGACCGCGACATCAAGAAGGTTCCCACGCTCCGCGGGCGCACAGTGGTCAACCTCTTCCTAGAGGCGTCGACTCGTACCAGCACGTCGTTCGAACTCGCCGCCAAGCGGCTGTCGGCAGATGTGGTGAGCATCAAGGGCTCCGGCACGAGTATGGAGAAGGGTGAGACCCTCAAGGACACCATCCTCACGCTTGAGGCGTACGACCCCGACGTGTTTGTTATCCGTCATCCCCAGGTCGGCGCCTGTGCCGTAGCGGCCCGGTACACCGACGCCGCGGTTGTGAACGCCGGCGACGGCACCGGGGAGCACCCCACCCAAGCGTTACTCGATCTCTACACCGTGCAGCGCGAAGTGGGTCCCATCGCGGGGCTACACGTCGCGGTTGTCGGTGACGTGCTGCACTCGCGCGTGGCCCGCTCCGACATCGCCGCGTTCCGCCTCATGGGTGCGCGCGTCACCGTGGTGGCGCCGCCCACCCTTGTACCCCGAAATCTGACCGAAGCACTGGGAGCGGAGGTGTCCACCGACATCCGCGACATCGCGGATGCCGACATCGTTTATGTGCTGCGTATGCAGTTTGAGCGCATGGGTACCGGCACGTTCGTGCCCTCGCTCGCCGAGTACGCCCGGATGTACCAGATCAACCACTCGCGTCTGCGCGCGGGGCAGCGGGTCATGCACGCGGGCCCCGTCAACCGTGGGGTCGAGATCAGCGGGGCGGTCGTGGACGATCCGACATCGCTCATCGAGGCCCAGGTCGCCAACGGCCTGGTTGTCCGCATGGCGGTTCTCTATGACGTTCTGACCGAGGCGGCCACCCCTGCGCCCGCCGACATCGTGGCGGAGGCAGTATGACCAACGTAGTCCCAGGGAACTCTCGCGTCCGGCTTCCGCAGCGATCCGGCGACCTCGCACGTGTGGTCATCGTCGGCGCCCGCGTGCTCGATCCCGCGGCGGGTATCGACGAGGTACGGGACCTCGTGATCTGCGACGGGGTCATCGGCGGCGACCCCACCGGCCTTCCGGTGTTCTACGGCGCCGGCCTTACGGTGATCCCCGGAATCGTGGACGTTCACGTGCACCTGCGCACGCCGGGGAGGGAAGACGTGGAGGACATCGCGTCGGGGACGAGGGCCGCCGCCGCCGGAGGGGTGGTGACCGTGCTGGCTATGCCCAACACGCAACCCGCGCTCGACAGCGTCAGCATCCTCGGGTCGCTCATGGAGCGGGCCGAGCGGGAGGCCGTTGTGCCCACGGGGTTCATCCCGGCCATCACAATGGGCCAGCACGGCGAGTCGCTCACTGATCACGGTGACCTCGCCGAGGCCGGGGCGGCCGCGCTCTCGGACGACGGGGTTCCGGTGGGCAACGCCCTTCTTATGCGCCGGGCGCTGCAGTACCAGAAGGCCGCTGGTCTCCTGTTCACCTTGCACGAGGAGGACCTCGCGCTGTCCGACACGGGCGTCATGCACGAAGGTGTGGTGTCCGCGCGTATCGGACTCGCCGGGATCCCGGGCATCTCCGAGGCTGTGCAGGTGGCCCGGGATTGCGTGCTCGCGGGCTACGAGGACGGCCGCATCCACATCTGTCACGTATCCGCCCGCGAGACCGTTGACGAGATCCGTCGGGCCAAGGCCCGTGGGGTGGCGGTGACGGCCGAGGTCACGCCCCACCACCTGCTGCTCACCGAGGACGCGATCGGTGACGACCCCGACCCCGCCCGGTTCAAGATGAACCCACCACTCCGGGCGGAGGAGGATCGGCGCGCGCTGATCGAGGGGCTCCGAGACGGCACGATCGATTGCGTGGCGACCGATCACGCCCCGCACCTGGCCGACGAGAAGGAAGTCCCGTTCGCCGAGGCGCCCTTCGGGGTCATCGGCCTCGAGACAGCGTTCGCGGCCTGTCACACCGAGTTGGTGCGGGGCGGCGTGATGTCTCTCGACGACCTCGTGTTGCGTATGAGCACCAACCCGGCACGCATCTTCGGCCTGCCGGTACCGACTCTCGTAGAGGGGGCCGTGGCGAACCTCGCAGTGGTGGACACCGCCGCAACCGATCGCGTGGGCGATCGGCCGTACGAGAGCAAATCGGGCAACGCGGCCTTCGTGGGGCGCGAGTTGACCGGGAGGGTCGTCATGACCCTCGCGGGTGGCCAAGACGTCTACCGGAGGAATGCGTGACGCACCGACACCCCGCACTCGCGCGTCGTGATGACGCCGGGCTCATCATTATCGACGTCCAGGACGCATTCCGTCCCGTCATCGACCACTTCGACGAGATGGTCGCGACCTGTGGACTGCTGGCCGAGGGGTTCGGCGTGATGGGCCGACCGGTCATCGTCACCGAGCAGTATCCCAAGGGTCTCGGGCACACGGTGCCCGAACTCGCAGCTCGTCTTCCGGAGGGCACGCCCATCATCGAGAAGACGCGCTTCTCCGCGTGCGGCGTCGAAGCATTCGAGGTGGCCTACGACGTGGCGCGTTGCGGGACGTGGGTGGTCTGCGGTCTCGAGGCGCATGTGTGTGTCAACCAGACGGTGCACGATCTGCTCTCGCGCGGCGCGTCGGTGCATGTGGCCGCCGACGCTGTCAGTTCCCGATCGGGTGCCAACCGGGATGCCGGGCTTCAGAAGGCAGCGCGCGCCGGGGTGACGGTGACGTCGGCCGAGATGGTTCTCTTCGAGATGCTCACCGACGCGGTCGGCCCGGACTTCAAGGCCATCTCGGCCCTCGTCCGTTGAGCGCGGTCATCGTCTTGGAGGACGGCCTCGTGCTGTCCGCCCGCTCCGTGGGCGCCCGGGGCACCGCGCTCGGCGAGATGGTGTTCACCACCGGGATGAACGGCTATCAGGAAGCCGTTACCGACCCGTCCTATCTCGGGCAGATCCTCACGTTCAGCGCACCGATGATCGGTAACTATGGAACGGGCGACGCGTGCCGTGAGAGCCCGCGGGTCTGGCCTGGCGCTGTCATCGCCACCCGAATCGGCGACCTGCCGGGCGTGGCCGGTCGCACCGGGTTCCGTTCGTGGCTTACGGCCCAGGGCGTGGTGGCCGTGGAGGACGCGGACACACGGCGCTTGGTGCGCCACCTTCGCGACCACGGCGCCATGCGTGGTGGGGTGAGCACTGAGATGGGAGCGGAGGAGTTGTTGGCGGTGACCCGTGAGCATCCGTCGCTCGACGGCCGCGACCTGACCCCCGCGGCCGCCGGCGTGCGGCGCACGGTCGGGGACGACGGTCCGGTGATCGTGGCCATCGACTGTGGAATGAAGGAGGGCATCCTGCGCGGCCTCGTCTCCGCGGGTATGCGCGTGGAGGTGGTGCCCGCGGGCACCACGGCGGCCGAGATCCTTGCCCTCGGTCCCGACGGGGTGTTTATTTCCAACGGCCCCGGTGACCCCGCGGCGGTGACCCCGGTCATCGAGGCCGTGAGGGGCGTTCTCGGCCAGGTTCCGATGTTCGGTATCTGCCTCGGGCACCAGATGCTGGCCCAAGCGATGGGCCTACGCACCGAAAAGTTGCCCTTCGGGCATCGGGGAGCCAACCATCCCGTCCAGAGGGCGGAGGACGGTGTCGTGGAGATCACCGTGCAGAACCACGGCTACGCGGTTGCGGAGGATTCGCTGCCGAACGGCATACAGGTGACCCGCCGGAGCCTGTTTGACGGATCGGTGGAGGGGCTCGCCGCACCCGACCTGCTCGCATCCTCGGTGCAGTACCACCCCGAGGCGCGTCCGGGGCCACGTGACGCCGCATACCTCTTCCGTACGTTCCGCGATCGGGTGGTGGCCTGATGCCCGCCCGCACCGACATCAAGACCATCATGGTGCTCGGCTCCGGTCCGATCATCATCGGGCAGGCCGGTGAGTTCGACTACTCGGGAACCCAAGGGTGCCGCGCGCTGCGGGACGAGGGGTACCGCGTAGTACTGATCAACTCGAACCCCGCCACGATCATGACCGACCCCGACGTGGCCGACCGGACGTACATCGAGCCGCTCGACGTGGCCGCGGCGGAGAGCATCATCATCCGGGAACGGCCCGACGCCATCCTCCCCACGCTCGGCGGCCAGACGGGACTCAACCTGGCGATCGACCTCGCGAAGGCCGGTGTGCTGGAACGCTACGGTGTGGAACTGATCGGCGCCGACGTGGCCGTCATCGAGTGCGCGGAAGATCGCGACCTGTTCAAGCAGCGCATGCGGGAGGTGGGTATCCCGGTGCTGGAGAGCAGTGTTGCAACCACGATGGCCGAGGTCCGCCTAGGGGCCGTGGGTCTCGGATATCCCATCATCCTACGGCCGGCCTTCACGCTCGGTGGCGAGGGCGGTGGTGTGGCGTCGTCGCCGGACGACCTCGCGCTGGTGGCGGCGAACGCACTCGCGGCTAGTCCGATCTCACAGGTGCTCATGGAGCGATCCGTCATCGGCTGGGACGAGATCGAACTCGAAGTGATGCGTGACCGCAACGACAACGCGGTGATCGTGTGCACCATTGAGAACCTCGACCCGATGGGTGTGCACACGGGCGACTCGGTGACGGTGGCCCCGGCCATGACTCTGAGCGATCACGAACAGCAGATGCTTCGCGACGCAGCGATCGCGGTGGTGCGTGCGGTGGGCGTCGAGACCGGTGGCGCCAACGTTCAGTTCGCGCTCAACCGCGAGACGGGCGACATGGTGGTTATCGAGATGAACCCGCGCGTGTCACGGAGTTCTGCACTCGCGTCCAAGGCCACGGGGTTCCCAATCGCGCGCATCGCCGCCCGGCTGGCCGTCGGGTACACGCTCGATGAGCTGCCCAACGACATCACGCAGGTAACGCCGGCCTCGTTCGAGCCCACACTCGACTACGTGGCCGTCAAGGTGCCACGGTTCGCGTTCGAGAAGCTCACCGAGGACCGCGTCCCACTGTCCACCTACATGCAAAGTGTGGGCGAGGTACTCAGCCTCGGACGCACGTTCGGCGAGGCGTTCGGCAAGGCGATGTCGGCCCGGGAGCTCGACGCCCGTTTCGACGAGCCCGCATCCGTCGTCGATGCGTGTGAGCGTCTCCGAACGCCGTCGTGGGACCGGTTCGATCTCATGCTCTGGGCGGCGGCACGTGGCGCGAGTGCCGAGGACCTGCACGAGGCCACGGGTGTGCACCGGTGGTTCACACACGAGATCGTGGCACTCGCACAGGCCGGAGTGGCCCTGCCCGACGCGCTGATGGACATCGATGCCGACGCCATGGTGAATGCCCGCCGCGCCGGGGTCACCGACCGTGACATCGCGGCCCGTACCGGCAGCACCGAGGTCGCGGTGGGCGACCACCGGCGGTCCCTCGGGGTACGCCCGTCGTACCGTCAGGTGGACACCTGTGCCGCCGAGTTCGCGGCGGTCACTCCCTACTTCTACGGCACGTACGGCACCGCGGGAGAGGTGACGCCCCTCGACCGGCCCTCGGTCGTGGTGCTCGGCTCGGGTCCCAACCGCATCGGCCAGGGCATCGAGTTCGACTACTGCTGCGTGCACGCGGCGATGACGGCCCACGAGATGGGCTACGCGGCCATCATGGTTAACTGTAACCCCGAGACGGTCTCGACCGACCACGGGGTGAGCGACCGCCTCTACATGGAGCCGGTCACCATCGACGCGGTCCTCGACATCTGCGAGGCCGAACGGCCGGTCGGGGTGATCGCCCAACTTGGCGGGCAGACGCCCTTGCGCCTCGCTCGCCCACTCGCCGAGCGCGGAATCCCGGTACTCGGAACCTCACCCGATCAGATCGACATGGCCGAGGACCGGGGTCGCTTCGGCGCACTCCTCGGGGATCTCGGGCTCACGGCGCCGCCGTGGGCGATGGCGGAGGGGGAGGCCGACCTTCTCGCCGCTGCCGCCGACGTGGGCTACCCGGCCCTCGTGCGTCCCAGCTACGTGTTGGGTGGTCGTGCGATGGCCATCGTGTCGGGTCCGGACGAACTCCGGGCGTGGATGGTGAAGGAAAAGCCGGACGGGCTCGTAATGGTGGATCGCTTTCTTGCGGGCGCCACCGAGATCGACGTGGACGCGCTGTCGGATGGGACCGACACGTGGATCGCCGGCGTGATGGAACACGTGGAGGAGGCCGGGGTCCACTCCGGCGACTCCGCGTGCGTGCTGCCCCCTCAGGGGATTGCGGCGGAATCGGTGGCGGACGTCAGACGCCAGACGGCCATGCTGGCCGAGGCCATCGGTGTGCGGGGTCTGATCAACGTGCAGTTCGCTCTGCGTGACGGCGTCGCCTACGTGATCGAGGCAAATCCGCGGGCATCGCGCACGGTGCCCTTTGTGGCGAAGGCGACCGGGGTTCCGATCGTCCGCCATGCGGTGCACCTCATGCTCGGCGAGCAGGTCGTCAACCTTGGTCTGCCCGCCGATCACGCGATGCGACACGTGGCCGTGAAGGAGGCCGTCCTGCCATTCGCCCGGTTCCCGTGGACCGACCCCGTGCTCGGTCCCGAGATGCGCTCCACCGGCGAGGTGATGGGAATCGGTGACACCTTCGCCGAGGCTTTCGCGAAGGCGCAGCGGGGCGCGCGCCAGGCGTTGCCGCGCGAGGGGACCGTCTTCCTGTCCGTGCGCGAGGAGGACAAGCCACGGCTTGGGGCGCTCGCGGCTGCGATTCACGCGGCGGGACTTCAGATCGTGGCGACGCGCGGGACGGCGGCAGTGGTGCGTGCCGCGGGGATTCCGGTGTGCGAGGTGAACAAGGTGGGGGATGGTCCGCCTCACGTCGCCGATCTGATCCTGGGCGGCGGGGTTACCATGGTGGTGTGCACACCGAGCGGGCGCGGCGATCGTGCCGATGGGGCGACCATTCGCCGGGCCGCCGTGCGGGCCGGTGTTCCGTGCATGACCACGATGGAGGCCGCCGAGGCCGCCGTGCAGTCGGTGGGCGTGGACCCGGCTCTCGTGCAACCCGTGGCGCTTCAGGATCTGGTCCACTCGTGACCCTCGGGTAGGCGTCCTGGTCACATCCTCTTTCCGGGGGTTGGCACGGACGCCCGCCGCGGGTACAGTCGCGCCCAATGGCGACTCCTCCCGAGGCAGGTCAAACCCCCCAGCGTTCCCTCGACCAAAGGATGGACGCTCTCCGCCGTGCCAACGAGATCCGGTCGCTGCGCGCCCAGTTGAAGAAGGACCTCCGGTTGGGCGCACTCGCCGTTGACGCAGTGATCGAATCACCGCCCGAGTACGTCCAGACCGCCAAGGTCTTCGACATGATCGTCGCTGCGCCGAAGTACGGGAAGGTCAAGGCGACCCGTCTGCTCAATCAGTGCCGCATCTCCCAGGGCAAGACCCTCGGAGGTCTCTCCGAGCGGCAGCGGGGCGAGCTGGTCGAACTCCTACGCTCCCGGTAGCCACTCGCCGCCGGGTGTTTGTGGTGTCGGGTCCATCCGGCGTCGGTAAGGGCACGCTCATTCGGGGCGCCGTGGCACGCATGCCCGACCTCGCGGTGGCCGTGTCCGCGACGACCCGTACCCGTCGCCCCGGGGAGGTCCCGGGCCGCGATTACCACTTCATGAGCCGGGACGAGTTCGCGCGGCGGGTCGAGGAGTCGGCCTTCCTTGAGCACGCCGAATTCGCGGGCAACCGATACGGGACTCCCAACGTCGAAATCGATCGCGTGATGGACGGAGGCCGGTCGGTCATCCTCGAGATCGAGTTGCAGGGGGCACGTGCCGTCCGGCGTGTTCGCCCCGGAGCGGTCCTGATCTTCATCGCCCCGCCATCGCTCGAGGAACTTGGCCGCCGCCTGCGCGTCCGTGCGACGGACGCCGAAGAGGAGATCGAAGAGCGACTGGAGGTCGCCCGCACCGAGATGGCCGCCATGGGCGAGTTCGACCACTGTGTCCTGAACGACGACCTGGCCCGAGCGACCGACGATCTGGTACGGATCATCCGGGACGAGACCACCTGACCGCGATGCACAGCGGTGTTGCAGACGCCCGATCGACGATTGCCACGGTGCGCCCGCACACGATACCGTCCCCGCATGGCTGAGATCCTCCTCGGGGTGACCGGCGGCATCGCCGCGTACAAGTCGCTCGACCTGCTCCGCATCCTCCAGCGCCACGGGCATGGGGTGAGCGTGGTCATGACCCACACGGCGGAGCGCTTCGTGGGCGCCATGTCGTTCGCCGCCCTCTCGGGCCGCGAAGTTGGCACGAGTCTCTTCGCCGACGCCGATCAGCCCGGGTACCACCACCTCGACGTCGACGACGGTATGGACCTCATGCTCGTGGCTCCCGCATCCGCGAACACGGTGGCCCAGATGGCGGCGGGGATGGCCAGCAACCTGTTGGGGTCGTGCTACCTGGCATTCCGGGGTCCGGTGGTCATCGCGCCGGCCATGAACACGGCGATGTGGCTGCACCCGGCGACTCAGCGGAACATCGCGACGCTTAGGGCCGCCGGCGTCCACGTGGTGGATCCCGAAACGGGGCTACTGGCCGATGGCGCCACCGGGCCGGGGCGGCTTGCCGAGCCCGCCACCATCGTCGCGGCGGTCGAGGCGATTCTCGCCGCATCGGGGCGCAGCGGAGATCTCGTGGGACGCACGGTGCTCATCTCCGCCGGTGGCACGCGCGAGCCCATCGACGCGGTTCGCTACGTGGGCAACCGGTCGAGTGGCCGTATGGGCTGGGCGCTGGCCGCCGCCGCACGCGATCGAGGCGCCGACGTGGTGGTGGTGCAGGCAAACGTGGACCTGCCGCGTGAGGCCGGTATCCGATATGTGGACGCTCCCACGGCCGACGCGATGCGCGACGCGTGCCGCGCGGAGTTCGCGGCGACGGACATCCTGATCATGGTCGCTGCCGTTGCCGACTACCGCCCGGTGGTGGTGAGTGATGGCAAGATCGACAAGGCGACGGCCGACGTACTAACGGTGGAACTCGAGCGAACGTCGGACATCCTCGCCGAGTTGGCCGCGCTGCGCGACGATCAGGTGCTCATCGGGTTCGCCGCCGAGCACGGTCCGGGTGGCCTGCAACGGGCACGCGACAAGCGCGAGCGAAAGGCGGTGGACATAGTGGTGTTGAACGACACCTCCCTGACCGGCGCGGGCTTCGAGGGCCTCGAGAACATCATCACCATCATCGGGCCGGGGGCGTCTGAAGTGGCGCTCCCGCGGCTCGGCAAGCGCGAGTGCGCCGAACACATCCTCGATGCCGCCCTCCCGCTCGTGCGACCGCCCGCACCCGTCACTGCGTAGTTGTTCGGGTGGTGGCGGGAATTCACGCCGCGGTGTGCGTCGGCCGGGATCGTCCCTAACGTCGCTGAGGCGACGAGTGGTCTGTCGGCGCTACCTCTCGGAGGACCCGGTCAACGTGGTCCGTACGGACCACGTTGATGAGGAAAACGAGGAGGTGACACTGCTACACGCCGTTGTGTGAACCGATGAATCCGTTACACCACTTCAAACGACGTGATCCAATCGACCGGCTGCAGTCATAGCGTGCGCGGTAGGACACCTAATGGTGGGGGGGCCCTCCGCCGACGGGCGGGGGAGGATCACTGAGGAGACCCTCCGCGAGATTGAACCCTAAGCGGAGGATGCCCTGAAAGGTTTCGTCCACGTAGGTGGAGAGCAACCCGAGTAGGCCATCGAGCCCATCGGCGTCGAGCAGCACCGATTCGACCTCGGTGATTAGCCAGAGGTCGCCGGAATCGTCGGTCGCGAATCGCCAGGCCTGCATCTCGAGGTTCTTGCGCATGGCGCGCCGGTACACCTCACGAAGCGCGTGGTCGGGTCCGCGCATGAAGAAGGCGCGGAAGGCCAGCGTCCGTTCGCCGGCATGGACGCCCACCGTGATGATGCCGCGTGTCGTGCACGGCACACGTAGCGACCAGTCGCGCGGACCGCGCCGTTCGATGTCCACACCCGCGGCGCCGAGCATAAGGTGCACGAGGGCCGCATCGTCGTCCATGCGGGCACGGTACACATGGACGCTCCTACGATCCGGTCCATGCGGATCGTCGTGCAGCGCGTGACGGGTGCATCGGTGACGGTCGCGGGTGTCCCGGTGGCCTCCATCGGTCGGGGCCTGCTCCTACTCGTGGGAATTGCGGTGGGGGACGACGTCGCGATCGCCCACGGGATGGCCGCGAAAATTGTTCGGTTACGTCTCTTCCCCGGGGACGGAAACCGGGAGTTCGATCGGTCCCTGGCCGACATCGGGGGCGAGGCCCTCGTCGTGAGCCAGTTCACCCTCCTCGGGGATGTTCGGCGGGGCACCCGACCCTCCTGGTCGGCCGCCGCGCATCCGGCCGACGCCGAACCACTGGTGGAGGCGTTGGCAGCGGGGATCGAGGGGCACGGTGTGGCCGTGGGGCGGGGGATATTCGGTGCACAAATGGACGTATCGCTCGTGAACGACGGCCCCGTGACACTTGTGGTTACCTCGCCGTAGCCGTGGGGCCGGGTCCGCAGGGCTACGAGCACCCTGTGATAGCCTCGTGGAGCTGTCGGTGGTACACAGACGGCACCCGGAGGAGCGGGTCGGGAGACCCGCTTTTTCTTTGGGCAATACCGGAAACAGCGATGCGGAGGGCGACGCGGCTGAGGTGATGACATCGGTTGAGCAGCAGGTCGACGACGTGCTGGCGAGAGACCTTCCCGAGGTGGACCTCCGCGCCGTGGGCGTGGGCGGTTCGGGGGGATCCACGACACTCACCGTGGTCATCGATCATCCTGCCGGCGTGACACACAGCCTCTGCGAGCAGGTCACGCGTGCCCTTGACCACGCGGGACTTCGTGACCGCTTCACAATCGAGGTATCATCGCCGGGTCCGGAGCCACCTCTCCGGGTCACCCGCCACTTCCTGTCCGCCATCGGCGGGACGGTACGCCTGGCGATCGAACCCGGGTCGGTTCCGGGTCGTGCGAAATCGGTAACGGGGACCCTCGTGGAGGCGTCGGATGACGTCCTCCGGGTGGAGACCACGGATGGGGACGTGACCATTCCGCGCAGTGCGGTTTCCCGGGCACGGGTCGTGCAGAGCACCGTGACGAACGAGGGTAGGAGCACCGAGTGAACCGTGAAATCATCGAGGCGATCAAGCAGATCGAGCGCGAGAAGGGGATCGACTCCGAAACCCTTATCATCGCGCTCGAGGACGCCCTTCTCGCCGCCTACCGGAAGACCGCCGGCGCCGTGGAGTGGGCCCGCGTGGACATCAACCGGGAGACCGGCGAGATGCAGGTGAACCAACTCGTGCTCCCCGAGGGCGCCGAGCTCGTCACCCTGCCCCGTCCCGAGCCGGAGATCCCCGAGGGGGTCGATCCGAATGAGTTTGAGCCGCCCCCCCCGGACATCGACTGGTCGGCCTACAGCGCCGACCAGATCAGTCCGGTCGGCGTGTCCACCGACAGCTTCGGTCGTATCGCGGCACAGACCGCCAAACAGGTCGTGCTCCAGCGCATCCGCGAGGCGGAGCGCGAGATGATGTACGACGAGTACGTCGACCGCGTTGGTGAGGTCGTCAACGGGATCATCCAGCAGTCCGACCACCGCTACACGCTTGTGGACCTTGGCCGCGTCGAGGCCCTCCTTCCCGCCAGTGAGCAGGTTCCGGGCGAGCGGTACGACCACGGTGCCCGGATCAAGGCTGTCATCGTCGAGGTGCGCCCGAGCAACAAGGGACCGCAGGTGATCCTGAGCCGTCGATCGGACGAGATCATCAAGCGCCTGTTCGAGCTTGAGGTGCCTGAGATCGCCGACGGACTCGTTGAGATCAAGAACGTGGCCCGTGAGGCCGGATGGCGCTCCAAGATCGCGGTCATCTCCAACGTGCAGGGCGTGGATCCGGTGGGTGCGTGCGTCGGTCCCCGCGGCTCGCGTGTGCGCATGGTGGTGTCGGAACTCCGTGGCGAGAAGATCGACATCATCCCGTTCAACGACGAGCCCGCGCGCTATGTGGCCAAGGCACTCTCGCCCGCCCGCGTACGTGAAGTCCTTGTGGACGATGAGGCCCGCCAGGCGGTGGTCATCGTTCCCGATGACCAGTTGTCGTTGGCGATCGGTAAAGAGGGGATGAACGCCCGTCTCGCCGCGCGCCTCACCGGCTGGCGCATCGACATCAAGAGTGAGTCCACGTTCGCTTCAGAAGAGGCCGCCGACGACTACGGCGACGAGTTGGAAGGCGGCGTGGCGCGTTGCGCACACATGTTGCAGAACGGTCGTCGGTGCCCGAACGCTGTCGCCCCCAGTACCCGCTACTGCGCGCTGCCGGGACACGACACGGTTCCGCCGGAATCGGGAGCGGGTGGGGACGAGTCCATCCCCGCGGGCGATCCGGCCACGGACATCGCTCCGGCCACCGGGATGGCGGACACGACCGACGGTGACCTCCCGGTGATCAACCAGGCTGTCACCCCGGTGGATGACGCTGTCACCTCGGCAGTGGTCGTGGACGAGGGGGCGGGGTACGAGTGATGCAGCCCCGTTCAGGCGCCACATTCCGGAGCGCATGTGCCTCGGGTGTCGCCGGCGAGTTCCCCAAACTGAGTTGGTGCGGTTCATCGCGATCCTGCGCGGGCGCTCACTGATGCTGGTGCGTGACGACGGGGCGACTCGGACCGGACGCGGGCTTTACACCTGCGCCGACCCCGAGTGCTTCACGCGTGCCGTGGAACGGCGCGCATTCCCGCGGGCTGCGCGGGGAAATGTGGTTGTGGATCCGGCCATGGCTGATTCGATGGCCGACGAGATGCGGACGAGGCAGGCATGAGCGATAAGCAGAGGGTGTACGAGATCGCGAAGGAGGAGGGACTGCCGAGTGCCAACGTGCTCCAGCGGCTCCAACGTGCGGGGATGGACGTGAAGACGCCGTCCTCGACGGTCGATGTCGCATGGGCCCGTCACATCTTGTGGCCGAGTCGTCACCCGAAGCCCGACGGCGAGATGCCGCAGCCTGAGGTGAGAAAGAGAGTGGCGCCCAAACGGGAGGCAGTACCGATTTCCGAGCAGGCCCCGACCGCCCCGGCACCCCCGGCCGCCCCGGTAACTCCGGCCGCCCCGGCCCCACTGGCCGCTACGGCCGCCCCGGTAACTCCGGCCGCCCCGGCCGAGCAGGCCCCGGCCGCCCCGGCACCCCCGGCCGTGCCGGCCCCGGCCGCCCCGGCACCCCCGGCCGTGCCGGCCCCGGCCTCGCCGGCACCCCCAGCCGAGCAGGCCCCGGCTGCACCGGCAACTCCGGCCCCACTGGCGGTGCCGACGCCCGGTTCTGTGGCAATCGCCCCGGAGCGTGAGGTGCCCGCCCGCGCAGAGGAGAGGATCCCACCGAAGCGCGCCCCCGCAAAGATCACGCTGCCGACACCGCGGCGTGACTCGCCACCTCCGCCACTCGCTCCGCCGAACCCGCCGAACCCGCCGAACCCGCCGAACCCGCCGAACCCGCCGAACCCGCCGAACCCGCCGAACCCGCCGAACCCGCCGAACCCGCCGAACCCGCCGAACCCG
>SHVE01000016.1 GCA_009694365.1 Thermoleophilia bacterium
ACGTACCGGGGATGACTGCGATTGAAGTTGAAGTTGTGACCATGGTCGGGCCATGGTTCGCCCGGCTGGCGGTGGTATGCCAAGACAGATCGGTCGTCGATGACGAGCTGGTAAACGTACTCGGCGCGTGGATCTCCCGATTGTTTCCGGTCGGGATCCCGTGTCGTTTTTTTTGACCGGGCGACCCCACCGCACCCGGCTCCTATGGGCGGCGTATCTCACGAAGTTTCGCGGGATCGGGAAGGCCGCGCCGGTATCCGCAGGGATCACCTCCCGTGCGTTCTCTTTTCGAGATATAGAGAACACTGGGTTCGGGGGCGGTGGGTCACGCCCCTAAAAAAAGGCTACCTAGTCGGCCCAGGGGCCCGCACTGGATGGTTGCGGGGCGAACCCAATGCAGGGCTTCCCGCCGCGCCTGCGGGCAGCCTCTCCGTCGAGCCGTAGGCGTTCCCCCTCTGCCCTAGCTGCGCGGTGGTCGGCTTGTGCGGCAGCCTCCCGGCGCTTCGCATTCCCATACTGCGCCCCGCGTCGGGAGTTGCATGAGCGACATGCCGGGACCCAGCTGGTTACATCATTCCGCTCCCCGCCCATGTCTATGGGTACAAGGTGGTCCACGGTCGTGGCCTGGGCATACCCACACCACGCGCACACGGGGTTGTCGGCGAGGAACGCCGTACGGCGTCGGCGGTATGCGTAGTCCCCCGTGCCACGTTGTGCCATGCCGGCGATGCTACTGCCTGCGGCTGCTGATGCTCCCTAACGACCAGCCTCTGATGACAACTCCGCGTGCGCGTCCAGAATGCGGCGTCGCCAACGCACAGGAACGTCCTCGATACTGTTTGCACGACAGACGGCAAGCGCAAACGCCATCACCTCGTCGTACCGGAGTCCCGACGATACCCGCGCCGCTGCTCGTGATATATCAGCGGCTGACATACGGCGATGGTAATGCATCCGGCGCTAGGGGTTCACCAGGGCGGCATAGGCGGCGGGGACCAACCGCCCGCGTAGGTCCTCGAGGCCAACGTGAGCTAGGTACAGGGTTGTCGTGGTGAGCGACGAGTGCCCGAGTAGCGCCTGCACCTCGTGGGGGTAAGAGACCTCGTGGGACTGTCCTCCGGGACCGAGTGCTCCCGGATCCTTTCGCTTACATCCCTCGGTACCGCCCGTCGAGCGCGCGGTGGTCCGGTAGCCCCACAGCACCGGTGAGATCATCGAAGGTCATGAGGGTCTCAGGGTCCGGTCCGGCCCCGGTCGCTGCGAGTGCGTCGTAGGTGGCACGAAGCGCCGCGCCCGTCGCCAGGATTCCGCTGATCCCCCACAGGACGATCCGGAAGCCCATCGTGCCGAGTTCGGACGTCGGGAGGATGGGCGTCCGCCCGCCTTCCACCATGTTCGCCACCGGGCGGCAGTCCACCAACTCCGTTGCGATGCGGGTTAGCTCAGCGCGGTCGAGTGGCGCCTCGACGAACACGGCGTCCGCGCCGAGATCAGCGGCGGCGCGACCGCGTGCGATGGCCTCGTCGAGGCCCTCCGGGCCCCGCGCGTCGGTGCGGGCGATGAGGAAGAGGTCGAGGCCCTCATCCCTCAGGTCCACGACGGCGCGGATCTTTGCGAGCCATTCCCCGCGCGGCACGATGGACTTACCGTCCATGTGTCCGCAGCGCTTGGGCCACTGCTGGTCCTCGATGATTATCCCCGCCGCCCCAGCACGATGCAGAAGACGCGCCGTCCGCGCCGCGGAGAGTGCGTTGCCGTACCCGGTATCGGCATCGACGATCACCGGGGTACCGGGGATGCTCGCCACGATATCGCGCGCGGCATCGCTGATCTCGGTCTGGGTGAGGTAACCGAAGTCGGGAAGCCCCAGCCGTGATGCCGCCACCGAGTAGCCCGACACGACCACCGCGGGCAGTCCGGCCGCCACCGCGAGGCGAGCGGAGAGGCCGTCGTAGATCCCGGGCAGCACCAACGGCGCCGACCCATCGGCGAGGTCCCGCAGGCGATCAGCTGTCACGTGAACCCGTCCGAAGCTTGATTCGACGCAGGACGAGGGCCAGACCTGCCAGATAGCCCAGGGTGAGGGCGGCGCCACTGCCGAGCCAGGCGAGCGGACCGTTGATCAACTCCCCCGACGCAAACGCCCCCAAAAACACCAACCCCACAGGCACCACGTGGAGCATCTGCCATCCCACCATGGAAACGATCTCCGGGGCGACAGCCACATGAACGATTGCCACAATGGCTACGAGCACCCCGTATCCGGCGAACGCCCCGATCAGAAACAGGATGATGTCCTGAGGGCTGGCGAAGCCCTCCGCGTGGGCCGTGAGTCCCACGGCCGTAAACGTGGCAAGCGTAAATCCGTATGAAGGGGCCATCTGGGCCAGAAGTGCCCGGAGGCCGACGTTGTAGGACTCGCCAATCGAATCGCCACAGATCCCATCGTCCGCGCTCACGGCCCGGATGCCTTATCCCTACCCACCACGACGACCACATCGGCCTCGCCGATCGAATCCATCGCCACGCCGTCGAGCGGCGGCGCGCTGGTGATCCCTAAGTCCTTGGCCACGTTCTGGGCAACTGCTTGCGCGCCCGGCGTCCACATGACCACCGACAACGCGAGTGTCTGGTCATTCGCGTCACTTACCTCACCCACGCGGTAACCCGCGGTCGCCACGCTGGGCGCCACGCGATCCGCAGCGGCTCCCGCCACGCCGCTCGCGTTGAGTACGGCCACGGTATACGCGGCGCGGTCGGAGATACTCGGCGGATCCTCCGGTACCACGCTCTCGGGGTCGCTTCCGAGGGACTTGCTGGACGGGCGATGGATACCCGCCGGGTCCGTCGCCGACGTGCTCGACCCGCCACTGTGCCCGAGGAACCACCAGCCCGCAAAGCCGCCACCCACGATGAGCACCACAACACCGACCACCACGGCAATGGCAGTGCGATTACCGGCGCTCCAGGAGATGGGGACGCCTCCTGGTGAGACTCCGCTGCGTGTGCTGAGCACCATCACGCGGTCGGAGGCCACGGGCGACGACATACCGAGCCCGGCCTCGACACGTGCCTCCAACCGACGGATCATCCCCTGCCGCCGCCAGACGACGAGCAACAGACCGAGCGAGCCGACGAGAGAGAAATAGAGCGCGGACGTGGCCATGATCAGGACCCAGTCGTTCATTCGGCGCCGTCCCCTGACGTCACGTCGCTACCGATGGCGGGCACGGTGCATCTCGTGCCCGCCCCTCTGGGGTCCCCGGCGCCCGTCACGCCGAGCACTGCCGTCGTCGGCAGCGGCAGGTCGAACTCCGCCGGTGCCCGGACCACGACCCCCACGGGCCGCCCCTCCATCGTTGCCGTGGCGAACGATATCCCCCACCCGTCACGGCCCGTCACGATGATGAACGCGGCGATGACCATGAGCACGATGAGCACCGCCGTGGGTCAGCGGCGGTGCAGGGCGTTCCGGCGTTCCTCCGCCGAGGTCCAGCGGGGCGCGGGGACGGTCGTATGTCGTCAGTCGGCACGACCGATGATGCTAGCGGCGCGCACGGAGGGCGCACACGCTGCCCGGCGGTCCTCCCGCTACTCTGCGACACCGCCCGATCACCGAGGAACGCACATGCATGAATGGACCGGTCTCTCCCGCGGACGCGCGCTCGCGCTGGTCACCGCACGCGATCCCCGCGAGTACCCCATCGGCATGTTCCAGCGCGATCCCGTTCCTCCCCCCCACACGGGTCCCGGCACATTCACGTGGTTCGTCGCTCACAACGAGGCCGCCGACTTCCTCGCGCAGATCGTCCCCCTGCTCCTTCTCGACCCCGCCAGCTGGCCCGACTTCGACCGACTCGTAGCGGGCACCGCGCGCGCGGCGCGGACAGTGCCCGACGACGGCGCCGACCCGGCGACCGTCCTGGGTCAGATCGCACCCGCCTGGGGTGCCAGAGCCGACTTCGTCTGGTGGGGGTCGCTGTCGGACATCACCGGCGACGGATCGGGGTTCGGGGGCTTGGTCCGACTCCAATACCTCGACTCGATCGAGGATGAGGCCGAGGACCGCGTGCTCGTGGACGATGATCTGGACGGCCTCGTGCACTTCATTCGCGCCTACCCCTACTAAGACCCCTCAGGTGCGCAGGGCCTCGGACACGACTGCGCCAAACGTTGCCACCGCCGCGTCCGCTGCGGCCGAATCCGGGGCGTCACTGATGCGCCGGATGATCTCGCTGGCGATGACCACGCCATCGGCGAGCCCACCGATCTGCACGGCCTGATCGGGAGTACGCACCCCGAAACCCACGACGAGCGGTACACCGATGTGCCGGCGGGCGCGCGCCACCAGCGCCACTAGGCGATCGTCCATTCTCATCTCACCGCCCGTCACCCCGGTGACGGCCACGAGATAAACGAACCCTTCGGCGATCGCGCCAATCTCGGCCATGCGAGCATCGTCGGTGGTGGGCGCGGCGAGCGCGATGAGCGCTATCCCCACCGTGCGCGCGGCGTCGCGTACCTCGCCGGCCTCGTCCACCGGGAGGTCGGGAATGATGATGCCGGCCACGCCGGCCTCGGCAGCGGCCTGCAGGAAGGCGATCACGCCCTTCGCGAGCAGTGTGTTGACGTAGGTCATCACCACCACCGGCGGCCCATCGCGCAACTGGGCCGCGATCCCAAGCACATCCGATGGGCGGGTTCCGCCGTCCAGCGCCATCTGGCCGGCGGCCTGAATCGTGGGTCCGTCGGCCAGCGGATCGGAGAAGGGGATTCCGAGTTCGATGATGTCGGCGTACTCGCCGAGGATGCGCGCATGACGCGTGCTGGCCGTGAGGTCCGGGTAGCCCCCCATGACGTACGGCACGAACAGCGGACGGTTCGCCTCGCGGAACACCCGCTGAAGACGCTCGACCCCGCTCTCAGGCATCGGCGTCGATTCCGAGAGCGTCGCCTGCTTGGTCCACATCTTTGTCGCCCCGGCCCGAGAGACACACCAGCACCGGACCCTGCGCCACCAGGTCGGTGGCGTTGTCGCGCACGTACGCGAGCGCGTGCGCGGTCTCGAGGGCCGGGATGATGCCCTCGAGACGGCAGCACTGGAGAAATGCGGTGAGTGCTGCCTCATCGGTGGCGTTGGAGTACTGCACACGACCGATATCCCGCAGGTACGAGTGCTCCGGTCCCACGCCCGGATAGTCGAGCCCCGCCGACACGGAGTGGGCCTCGGCCACCTGGCCGTCGGGGTCCTGGAGGAGGTACGAGTACGAGCCGTGCAGAACGCCGGGCGTGCCCTTGGCGAGCGACGCACCGTGTTTGCCGTCCGGACCCTCCCCACCGGCCTCCACCCCCACCAGCGTGACGCCCTCGTCCGCGAGGAACCCACGGAAGATTCCGATGGCGTTCGATCCACCACCCACGCAGGCGACAACGGTCCCGGGGAGGGCACCGATCTCGTCGAGCATCTGGGCCCGTGACTCCGTGCCGATGACCGACTGAAACTCGGCCACGATGGCCGGGTAGGGGGCGGGCCCCACGGCCGAACCGATGATGTAGTGAGTGGTGTCCACGTTGGTCACCCAGTCACGAATGGCCTCACTAGTGGCGTCCTTGAGGGTGCCGCTGCCGGAGTCGACCGGCATCACCTCGGCACCGAGCATGCGCATACGGATGACGTTGAGCCGCTGGCGTCGCATGTCGGTCCGCCCCATGTACACGCGGCAACCGAGCCCGACGAGGGCCGACGCGGTGGCCGTGGCCACACCGTGCTGGCCCGCACCCGTCTCGGCGATGATTCGCTGCTTGCCCATGCGGCGCGCGAGGAGCACCTGTCCGAGAGCGTTGTTGATCTTGTGGGCACCCGTGTGACACAGATCCTCGCGCTTGAACCACAGCCCGCCGGTCACACCCCAGGCGTCCTCGAGGCGATGCGCCCGATACATCGGGGTGGGGCGACCGACGTAGTGCGTGAGCAGCACGTCCAACTCACGGCCGAACTCCGGGTCATCGCGGTACCGCTCGTAGGCGTCGGTGAGCTCGTCGAGCGCACCGATGACCGTCTCGGGAACGTACCGCCCGCCGTACGGGCCAAACCTCATTGTCACGCCCATCGAGCACCCTCCATCGCGGCATCGCGGACGGCGTCGGCGAACGCGGCCACCCGCGCCGGATCCTTCCGTCCCGGGGTGGACTCCACACCGCTTGACACATCGAGAACGTCGGGAGCCAGCCGCCGGACGGCCTCACCCACGACCTCGGGCGTGAGACCCCCGGCGAGAGCGAACGGGCGCGCGGGACGCCGGGCCTCGAGCAGAGTCCAGTTCGCGCGCATGCCGGTGCCCCCGTGCATACCCGGCACCGCCGCGTCGAACAACACCAGATCGCAGTCGGCCACGTCGCCCCGGGCGATGGCTTCGGCCCCGTCCAGTGGAATCGCGAGGGTCACCGGCACGCACGCGGCGGCGGCGAGGGCCGCGAGGTCCCGCGGCCGGTGTAACTGCACCCGGGTGAGGCCACATCGCTCGACAGCGTGGGCGAGATGGTCCGGAGTCGGATTCACGAACACCCCCACGCGCTCGACGCCGGCCGGAACGGCGGCCATCACCTCATGAGCGGCGTCGAGATCGAGCGCCCGCGGACCGTGGGGGGTCATAATCGCGCCGATCGCCCATGCTCCCGCCTGCACGCACGGAGCGACATCCGCGGCATCCGTAACACCGCAGAACTTGATGCGTGGCCCACGCGTCACGTGCGGTGCGTGAGGTCGGAGTCGAGATGGGGACGGAACACGGGGACCAGCGTACCGCGCTGTGGGGCCACCTCGTGAGTGATCGCACCACCACGTCGCGGTGCCCTCTCCCGTGCGTCCGCCGGGCACAGTGCCCGCCCGGGCGGCACCCGCCGCCGGCGCACACCCCGCACGCACGCGAGCGGTACCGGTGAATATGGCCGCGACGACATCGGGGTCCATCACGCAATCACCCCGCGCGACCGACCGGGCGGTGACCGTACACCGGCCGACAGAGACCGGTCGCAGATGGGAAATGTCGACCGAGCGGCATCACCTCGCACCAACCCGCCCGAGGTCCGCGCTCCGGACGGACCGCGATATGCTCCCCGGAATGTTTGCCGTGCCGACAATTTCCGCGACGAGGGGACTCGATGATGGCGAGCCTTCCCAACATCCGTCGCCAGTCGAAGGACGCGCCCGCCGCACATCTCGCTCCTGAGCGCGATCGCCCGGACGTCCAGACCCTCACGGCGCACGGCCTCACGTGGCTGCACATCGACGGACCCACCGAGGCCGAGACGGCCTGGCTGGCGGAGCACCACGACTTCCACCCCCTCGACCTCGAGGATGTCCTGTCGCGCCGGCGCCAGCGCTCGAAGATCGACGAGTACGACGGCTACGTCTTCCTGGTTTTGCACTTCCCGCGGTTCGACAAGCACACCGGACGGCTTCAGGCGGCCGAGGTGAACGTGTTCATCGGTCCGGGCCTCCTCATTACGATCCCCAAGGAGCCCCTCAAGCCCATCTCGGCGCTGTGGTCGCGCTGCGAGGCCAAGGATGATGCCCGTTCCGACTTCATGTCGAAGGGGTCGGGCTTCCTGCTCTACGAGATCGTCGACCAGATGTTCGATTACTGCTTCCCGATCCTCGACAAGATCGGCTTCAAGCTCGACACGCTCGAGGACGCCATCTTCGAGGGTCAGAGCAAGGAACTCGTGCGCGATATCTCCACCGTGAAGCAGGAGATCATCAACTACCGCAAGGTCATCAAGCCTCAGCGCCCGACGCTACGCCTGCTCGAGCGAGCCGTACAGCGCTACGCGCCCGACGACCTCGAAATCTACTTCGACGACATCGTCGACAAGAACGAGCGCATCTGGGACTCCCTCGAGAACTACAAGGAGGTGGCCGAGGCGCTCGAGGCCACCAACGAGGCGGTCATCACCCATCGCCTCAACGACATGCTGGCGCTCCTCACCATCCTCTCCGCCGTGGTACTGCCGCTCACCCTCTTCACGGGCGTCTACGGCATGAACATCGATGGCCTGCCGTTCGCACACAACGGGACCGTGTCGGTCGTCTCGCTGATCGTTGCCATGGTGGTGGTCGCGGGCGTTGTCCTCGGGTACTTCCGTAAGCGCAAGTGGCTGTAGACCCCGCTTCCGGGCGGCAGATCATGTGGGCGCCGTGGCGAATGCCCTACGTCAGTGCCGATCGAACCCGAGCGGATGGTGACCCGCGGTGCGTGCTCTGCGACCTTCCCGCCCACGGCGACGACCTGGTCGCTCTCATCCTCGCCCGCGGAGAGCACTGCTTCGTGATCCTGAATGCCTACCCCTACGCACCGGGGCACATGATGGTCGTCCCGTACGCGCACCTCGATCGCCTCGCCGACCTGAGCCGGGACGCGCTTGTCGAGATGATGGAACTGACTCGCACCGCCCAGACGGCGCTCGACGCGACCATGCGTCCGCACGGCTTCAACATCGGCATGAACCAAGGGGTAGCTGCGGGGGCGGGGATCGCGGACCATCTCCATCTGCACGTGGTGCCCCGCTGGTCGGGTGACACCAACTTCATGCCGGTGACGGGTGACGTACGCGTGATTCCGGCGGGCCTCGACGAGACCTACGCTGTGCTGCGGCCCGAGTTCACCACATGACCCTCGATCCTGCGGTGTTCAAGGCCTACGACGTACGCGGCCTCTACGGGTCGCAGATGGACGAGGAGGGGGCCGAGCGCATCGGTCGCGCATTCGTGGGCCTCACGGGTGCGCGCCGCGTGGTGGTGGGTCACGACGTGCGCCTGTCGTCGCCGGGCGTCGCGGCCGCGTTCATCACCGGGGCCCGCGCCGCCGGTGCCAACGTGACCGCCCTCGGACTGGCGGCCACCGAGATGGTCTACTTCGCGGTGGACGAAGGCGGCTACGACGCCGGCGCCGTCATCACCGCCAGTCACAATCCGGCGGCCTATACGGGCGTGAAGATGGTGGGCCCGGGTGCCCTCCCCCTCTCGGGGGACACGGGCATCGCCGAGATCGGTCGGATGGCGGCCGCCGGTGAGCCGGCCGCCGCGGTGACCCGAGGCGTGGAGAGCGAGGACGACGGTCTGCTCGAGCGCTTCGTAGCGCGCTGCATGCAGTTCGTCGACCCCTCGGCAATCACCGGACTGCGCGTGGTCACGGATTCCGCCAACGGCATGGCGGGGTTGTACCTGCCACCGGTCATCGAGCGGCTCGACATCGACGCCGTGCCCTACTTCCTCGACCTCGACGGCACCTTCCCTAACCACGAGCCCAACCCGCTGATCGAAGAGAACCGAGTGTTCATCCAGACCGCGGTGGTGGAGAACGGTGCCGACCTCGGGATCGCCTGGGATGGCGACGCTGACCGGTGTTTCGTCATCGACGAAACGGGCGGGTTTGTGGCCGGTGACTTCCTTACCGCCCTGCTCGCCCGTCACATCTTGGGCCGCGTGGGTCCGTCGACCGTGGTGTACGACCTCCGGGCGTCGTGGGCCGTCCGCGACGCGATCGTCGCCGCGGGCGGGACACCGGATGAGTTCCGAGTGGGACACGCATTCATCAAGCGCCGCATGCGGGAGCGGGACGCCGTGTTCGGCGGTGAGGTGAGCGGGCACTACTACTTCCGCGATTTCGCCTACGCCGATTCCGGACTCATCCCGGCGCTCATGGTGCTCGAACTGCTCGCCACATCCGGACGGCCACTGTCGGAAATGGTCGCCGCACTGCGCGAGCGGTACCACATCTCCGGCGAGATCAACTCGACCGTTGCGTCCCCCGGGGCGGCGCTCGACCGTCTTCGGGCACGCTACGGCGACGGCCGACAGGCCGAGGTGGACGGGCTCTCGGTGTCATACGAGAACTGGCACTTCAACGTGCGCCCCTCCAATACCGAACCGCTCCTGCGCCTCAACCTCGAGTCGCTGGTGTCCCACGACGACATGGAACGAAAACGCGACGACGTGCTCGCGATCATCAGGGAGGTGTGAGATGGCCGAAATCGAGATCGACGGCGAGACCTACCGGCTAGTGGTGGACCACGACCTGTGCATGGGAACCCGCGTGTGCATCGCGCGCCTCCCGGGCGTGTTCTCCGTGAACGACGACACCAACCTGTCGTCGGCGAGCGACGCCGCGCTCGACCCGACCCTCGCCGGTGCCGTGCGCGAGGCCGTCGGCGACTGCCCCCAGGAGGCCATCCGCCTAGAGAGGGCGGGCTGACACCCCCCGGCGACGAACGCCCCGCCCACGTGATCCGTGGTAGGGCCATCGAGGTCCGCTACCAGCGTGACGGGGCCGCTGCGGTGAGCGGGGTGACCATCGACCTCGCCCCGAGCAAGGGCTTGCTGATTACGGGCGACCGCGGATCAGGCAAGTCGAGTGTCCTTCGCGCCGTCATGGGCCTCGCGGGCCCGGGCGGTGACACGACCGTCCTCGGTGCCGCGCCCGGCGATCCGGCGACCCTGCGCCGCATCGGGTGGGCACCGCAGTCGTGGCCATTCGCCTACGGCCTCACCGCCCGCGAGGTTGTGCAGATGGTGGCCCGCCTGGGTGGTCACGACGACGCCGCTGGCCGCATCGCCATGCAGGCGGCGGGCATGGAACAGCCGGACGCCCGCGTGGAGCGCCTCGAGATCGAGGACGCACGTCGCACCTCACTGGCGTGCGCACTCATCGGCACCCCCGACCTGCTCGTATTGGACGACCCGTGGGAGTTCCCCGAGACCGCCATCGCCATCCGCAGTGCCATGGATCGGGGCGCGGCCGTGCTCGCGGCGTCGTCCGACCCCGGCGGACTTGCGGCCCTCCTCGGGGCGAGCATCCACCTCGTCAACGGGGTACCGGCGTGAGATCACTGTGGACGATCGCGCGCACCGAGGCGCACGCCATCCGCCGTCGCCGCTGGTACACGGTGCTGCTCGCCCTGGGGGGGGCGTTCATCATCGCCGGCGCGATCCTCGCCGCCACCCGGAACCCCGTCGCCGGTGACGACACCCTGCGCTCATGGGTGGCGGCGGTCGAGTTGATCGGTGGCCTCGTCGTTGCCACCACCCTGGGCGCCAGCGCCGTCAACCGCGATGCCGACGGTGGCTGGTTGGGAATGCAGGTGGCCACCGGAGTGCCACGCCCCCAGGTGGCCCTCGGGCGCATCCTCGGGCGCGTGCTGGTCCTCGCCATGACCTTCGGGGTCTGGATCGTCCTCGCCGCCGCGATGGGCGTCGTGACCGGCCATGGTGGTGACGGGCCGCTGGCGGTTTCCGGAGTCGCAATGTTCGAGAACATGCTGTTGGTGCTCACGTTCGCGGCACTCTGCAGCGTGGCGCTGGGCCCCATCGCCGCAGGGGTGATGGGCGTACTCGCCGAGATCGTCGCCCAAGCGCTCGTCAACCTGCAGGCCGCCGTCGACGCCGACGTCATCGGCACCGCGTGGTCGGGGCTCATTGCGGTGCTCTACGCCATGTTCCCCCGGGGCATCGTCTCCCCCATGCTCTCCGAACTACAAGCGCGCGATGCCGCCGGCATCGCGGCACCGCAACTCGAGATCAACGGGAACATCGTCTACGTCATCCCGTCCACGTGGCTCACCGTCATCTGGACCCTGCTCTGGTGCATACTGCTCGCCATGGCGACCGCCGGTGCGCTCCGGCGCCGCGCGCTCTCCTAGCCTGGCCTGTGCCGGGCGAGGTGGGGAGGCTCAGGTGCTGGGTGATGCCGTCACGAGCGCGGTACGCGCTGCCACGTGAACAACTGGTCCTGGGGCAGCGACGAACCGGCGTTGGTGGTCGGTGAGGACGATCTGCCCGTCGTCCCAGTCGCGGTCCATCGCCCGGGTGCACCCCTCGTGTGGCGCGTTCGTTCTCACCGGACATACGCCCATGGCAGCGCCCCCGCCGATACCGCAGCCGGTGAACACGGTGTCCGTCACCAGGCGAGCACTCCGCGCCCGATCCGGGCATCTCCCCCTCGGGCCCCGTTGGCGGGCTCAGGCGGGGACGGACTCCCGGATCACGCGCTCGTACAGCGTGTCGCGCTCGACCGGGACACGGCCTCCGGCGACCACCAGCTCACGGATCCGCTCCTGGGTGAGGCCCAGCGGGGTCTGCACGGTCGTGGCGTGTGCGATGCGCTCCTCGGTCAGCGTGCCCGAGAGGTCGTCCAGACCGTACGACATCGCCTCCGAGGTGATCTCCTCACCCAACATGACCCAGTGCCCCTTGATGTGCGGAAAGTTGTCGAGCACCAGACGGGAGATGGCGATCGTGCGCAACTTCTCCTCGCGCGACGGCCCCGGCAGGTAGGAGAACTCGGTGTTGCCCGGTAGGAAGGGCAGCGGGATGAACGCCTGGAAGCGCCCGGGCTGCGACTGGTCGAGGGCCTCATCCTGAAGCGCGCGCAACTGGACCATGTGATCCACCTTCTCGGCGGGCGTCTCGAAGTGGCCGAACAGAAGGGTGGCGTTGGTACGCATGCCCATCTGGTGGGCGTGACGATGGACCTCGAGCCACGTGTCGGAACCCACCTTGCGATCGGCGATGATCTTGCGCACGCGAGGTGAGAACACCTCGGCGCCACCTCCCGGCATGGTGTCGTGACCCGCTGCCATGCTGCGCTCGAGGGCCTCGGGGATGCTGACCTTGGCCAACTTGGCCACGAAGTCGATCTCCACGGCCGTGAGGGCCGTGAGGGCCACGTGCGGCAGGGTCGCCTTGATCTCGCGGAAGAGGTCCTCGTAGTACTCGAGTGTGTACTCCCGGGTCATCCCCCCCACGATGTGGAGTTCCGTGATGCCGAGGGTGGACAATTCCTGAGCGCGGTCCACCAGTTGATCCACCGAGTAGGCGTACGCACGGGGGTCGTGATCGGTCCAGACGGCGAAGGCGCACAGTCCACATCCCACCACGCAGATGTTGGTGGGGTTGAGGTGCGCGTTGACGTTGTAGGTCACCGAGTCACCGTGCAGGCGGCGGGCCACGGCGTCGGCCGCCGCGCCCAGATCGTCAAGGGGCGCGCGCTCGTAGAGCATCACGGCATCGTCGTCGGTGATGCGCTGTCCGTCGGCGGCCCGCTGGAGAACCTCATCGATCATGCACGGATCGTAGCGCCCAAGCGTCAGGCCACTCAGGGTCATCCGGCCCACCCCGGGGGCGCTACCGTTCTCTACGTGAATGGTTTCGCACTCAAGGAGTGGGCGTCGGTGATCGCCGCGATGCTCGCTGGCGAGCAGGTGGTGATGCTGCGCAAGGGCGGCGTGGGCGAGGCGGCCTTCGATGTGCCCCACCGCCAGTTTCACCTCCTCCCTACGCACCTGCACCAACGGCCCGAACTCCTAGTGGCCAGCGCGCGTGCGGACTATGCGACACATCTGCGCACCACTGAGGAGCCGGGTACCGCACGCCTCGACGCGTGGTGCGAGGTCTACGCCACACACGCACTCACCACCCAGCACGAACTGGACGCGCTTGTGGGCTTTCACGTCCTCGCGCCGGACTACGCCCGCTCCCGGCTCGCGTGGCGCCCCACCCACCCGTTGGTGGCCGTGGTCGTCCGTGTGCACCGGGTGGATCCGCCCGTCATGCTCCCGATGACCGAATCCATGGGGGGCTGCGTCAGTTGGGTCCCCGTCCCCGTGGGGCCACCGCCCGGAAACCCGGTGCTCGACGACGTGGAGTTCGAACGCCAGGCGATCGGAATCGCGGACGCGCTGGGCTAGCCTGACGCCCATGCCCTATACGGATGAATTCGATGCGGTCCTCGCCGGGCTGGCACCCGACTGGGCGTTCCTTGAGTGTCGGCTGACGGTAGACGACCCACTGCGCCTCGTCGATGCCCGTGTGGCGTTGGCACGGGCCAACGGCCGACCGGAGCGTGGGGAGTCCAACCACGACTTCGCGATCACCGTCGCCAACACCCACGGCCGTGGCGCCCGCGCCGGGGTTGTCCGCTCGGCACTGCGCACACTCGACGATCTCGGCGTGACCGGGCGCCTCTGGGCCGGGGACGCCAATGACTCCCTCCGGCCGGCACCCGCCCACCGCTACGGACCCTAGGGCGATGTACCGCGACGACGATGACATCCAGCTGCTCACCGAGCTCGCGGGGGTACTCGATCAGGTCGTGCTCGATGCCGGACTCTCGTCTGGCTCCTACATGCTGCTGCGGGAGCTCACCACCGATGGGGACGGCATGTCCATCACGGCGCTCGCCACGCACTTCCGAGCCTCCCCGGAGGAAATCGGATCCGCAGCCAAGGCCCTCTCCACGGCGGGCCTCGCCGAGGTCGATGGCGCCGGCCTCGTCGCCACCGGTGTCGGCCGGCAAGCCATCGAGGTCATCGAGCAGCAGGCCAACGTGGCCATGCGCGACTACGTCCTCGAGCGCCCGCACTCGGCCACCGTCTACGGGTTGGTGGCCTCGATGCAAAGTGGCCGGTTCACCGTGGCCGACCTCCTCGAGTTCGTCATGGAGGATGATCCGGACGACGATGGGACCGTAGACCGACGCTAGGCCACCGCGTCGGAGGTCGCCCGTAACCTCACGTCATGCGCTATTCGACGATCCCGGGCACCTCACTTCGCGTGTCCGAAGTGGGTTTTGGAGCGCAGTCGTTCGCCACCGGTTGGTGGGGGGACAATGGCGACGACGACGCCGTTCGCCTCCTGCATGCCGCCCTCGATCATGGGGTGACCCTGTTCGACACCGCCGCGAAGGACGGCGGGGGGCGCGTGGAGCAGGTGCTCGGCCGGGCGTTCCGACACCACCGCGATCGTGTGGTCATTCAGACGAAGGTCGGCTACGACGGGCAGTACCCCCCGGACCCTCGAATCGACCGCGACCTCCGTCAGGACTTCCGACCCGAGGCCATCAGGACGGCCGTCGAGGCGTCCGCCGCTCGTCTCGGCGGGGTCATCGACATCTGCCAGTTGCATCACCCACCACGGCGGGCGCTCGCGGACGAGAAATTGTCCGAGGTCATGGCCGCGCTTGTGGCCGAGGGCACCGTGCGGATCTGGGGAGCGGCGTTCGCCGAGGGCGCACGCCCCGGGGACGCCCGACGGCTCATCCGCAGCCGGCGCTTCCCTGTGTTGGATGTGGAGATGAGCATCACCGAACACACTCCCGGAGCCGAGGCCGCAGGTCTCGCGCACGCTGCGGGATCGTGTGTGATCGCCCGTCGGCCCCACTGCTGGGGGCTGCTCGAAGGCAAGTACACCGCGCAGAGCACCTTTCCCCCCGGCGACCCGCGCGCCCATCTCACCCGCGAGTGGCTCACGGAGGGGCTCCGGCGTGTCGCGACGCTCGATTTCCTGATCCAAGCGGAGCGCCCCTGGAGCCTCGGCCAAGCGGCCATGCTGTGGGTACTCGGCCGTCCGGGCGTGGCATCGGTGGTCGTGACCATCAGCGCCGAGGAGCAACTCGTGGAGTTCACCAACGCGATTACTCTGCCCGGCCTCGACGAGTCCGACCTCTCCCGGATCACCGCGCTCATCGAGTCGGGCTTTGTCCCCGTTCCGGAACCCGACGTCGCCGCCGCCGAGGTCATCACACCGCACGCCGACGCGCCCATGACCGGGGACACCGCCGACGCACCGGTCAGCGCAGTGGCGTGAGGTGGCCCTGCGCCATCTCGTCGGCCGCCGCCATGAGACTGGCCGCTCCCGCACCCAGCATCCCGCCGAGCGGGGCGCCCAACCCCGCTGCTGCCGCCGCCGACTCCACGGCGGTGAGTGCGCCGAGCAGATCCGGGTCGAGGGCGGTCTGCTGCTCCACCAACGGCTCGGTGGCACTGACGAACCCGGCGTACGCCGCATGGGCCCGGCCCTGAATCGCAACCGCAGCGTCGATTCCCACCATCGAGGCCACCGCGCGCGCCGGATCGTCCCGCCAGTCGGCCAGATCCCGGCAGGCGGCCGCGCACCGTCTTAGGGCCGCGAGCGCCACCGGCATCTCCGCGTCAAACGGGAAGAGATCGCCAACCGTCGTGATGAAAACGCGGAGCGCGTCTGAATCCACGGTGTCCTCCACGACCTCCGCCGCGAGACCTGTCTGGGCGACGTCGCGAGCACGGGTGAGTGAGGTCACCGGGGCAAGATTGGCCCCGAGCACGAGATAGGACGGTCCCTCGAGGGCCACGACCCACGCACGGCCCCCGGTGCCGGGATCCACGGGCCGGACACCGATGACCGCCCGTCCTCCCACCGCCTCGGCGGCGCGAACGGCGTCGTTCAGACCGCTGATTCCCTCATCGCCGGTCATCCCCGACCCCCGGTCCACCGCACGTACACTCGCCGCCGATGACCACGACTGCGGCCCACCTCGCCTCCGTACTTCCGGCTGCCCTCGCCACCCGTACCCGGGTGGAACTGATGCCCGAGGGCCAGGCCGCCGGAGTGCTCGTGCTGCTGTTCGATCATGACGGTGAGGCCCACGTGGTCCTCACCAAGCGATCGGACACGTTGGCCCACCATCGGGGCGAGGTGTCGTTCCCGGGCGGCCGTCATGAGCCCGACGATGCCGACCTGCTCGTGACGGCACTCCGGGAGACCGATGAGGAGATTGGGGTCCCCGTGAGCGCGCTTACGGTGCTCGGGCCTCTCGATGACGTCCACACTCTGGCCAGCGGATTCACGGTAACCCCGTGGGTGGCGCACCACCCGGACGGCCGCCCCGTGATGACTCCGGACCCCGACGAGATCGCCCGCATCATCGAGGTCCCACTCGCAGACATCCTCGCGGCCGACTCCCTGATCGGGGCCGACACAGAACTGTCGGCGCTGCGTTACCCGCTTCACGGGGAGACCGTCTGGGGTCTCACCGCCCGTATCCTCCGGGTGCTGGCGACAGTCGTGCACGAACTCGCCCCGGCCGACCGACCGGCCTAGGGCCGGGTCGGATCCTGACGGTGCACGCCCTCGAGCGATGGGCGTGCCGGCAGATCGGCGTCATGGTTCGGTCCCTGGGCACCGTGCACGGCCAAGGCTTCGAGGCGCGTGACCTCCGCACGCAACGCCTCCACCCGGGGGTCGTCCTCGGGTAGGGAACCGATCACGGCGAGCACACGGTCACGGATCTGCAGCGCAAAATGCGGCGTGGCCGCGCCGAGAAGGCGGGCCAATTCGTCGTCCCCCGCGACCGCGTAGTCGTGCTCCATGATCGTCATGGGGGCGATGCTAGCCCGGGCCACCGGGCGCCGTCGCTGTGGGTTGGGTGCGAACACACCGGGTGGGCCTGGGTGACCCGTCCTCCCCACCGGTCCCCGCGTGGTCACGCGCGATCGGCACCGCCAACTCGGTGGCGCCACGAGCCCGGCGCCACACCACCCGTGATGGCCGCATCCTCACGGGAATGGGCGTCGTGCCCGCCGACGTCACCCGGGAGACCGTCCGGCGCCCTGAGGGTGTTCCCACCCTCAGGCACACTGAGGGGACCCCTTTACCGGTCCAGCTGATCTGGTCCCCAAAACCTGGACCCAATTTGTGAGAGTGATGGCGTGAACCTCTCGAGGAGGACTTCATGCCACGTTCGTACGGATCCCAGTTCCGCAGGATGGGCATCGCGCAGGTCCGCAATGGCCGTCGTGTGGTCGACGTCGCAGCAAGCGTCAAGGTGCCCGAGGCTACCGTCTCTCGGTGGGTCCGCCAGGACAAGATCGATCGTGGGGAGATTCCTGGCACCTCAAGTCAGAAATCGACCGATCTGCGCGCCACCACGCGTCGGATCACCGAGCTCGCGGCGGAGATCGCCACGGTCACGCGCGCGTCAGAGTTGTTTGCCCAAGGGCGGGTGGTGCGCCCCAAAGGGCTGTGCCCCATCGTGGAGACGTTGGCAAGTGAGGGCCACGGCACCAAGCGTGTCTGCCGGATCCTCGGTGTCCCGTTTACCACGTTCTATTACTGGAGGAAGCCTCCTGTGAGCGCCCGGGCGATCCGCAGGGCATGGACGGCCGACGTGATCCTGTCGATCCACGCGCAATCGCGCCAGACCTACCGGATGCGGCGCAGCAAGGCCGAGGTGGCGGACGCGTACGGACAGGTGGTCAACACGAAACTCATCCGCTTGATCATGCGCGAGCAGGGGCTCGCGGGGCTCCCGGTTCGCCGCAGGCGAAAGCCCAACCTCGCCCACACACTGAGTGTCGAGGATCTCGTCAACCGCGATTTCCGACGCGACGGCCCGAATCAACTGTGGATGACCGACATCACCGAACATCCCACCAGGGACGGCAAGCTCTCCTGTTGCGTGGTCGTGGATGCTTGGAGCCGCCGGGAGGTCGATTGATCGCCGGGCGACGGCAGCAATGGTCAACTCAGCACTCGGGATGGCGATCGATGCGCGTCGCCCTCCCGAAGGCACGACGGTACACAGCGACCACGGATCCCAATTCACTGTCTGGACATTCCGCCAGCGCATTCGCAAATCCGGCCTCGCCGGGTCCCTTGGCACGATCGGCGATGCCTTCGATAATGCCGTCGTGGAGAGCTTCTGGGCGCGCATGCAGACCGAGCTGCTCAACCGTCGCAGGGGGAGGACCCGGGTCGATCGCGCCACGGAGATCTTTGACGGGATCGAGGTGTTCTATCACCGGATCCGCCGCCACAGCTCCATCGGCATGCAATCGCCGATCAACTTTGAGAAGCTCCAGCAACAACTGACCACAGCCGCCTGAACTCTCATAACGCCGGTTCAACTTTTGGGGACCAGATCAGCTGGACCGATTCTCAGGGGTCACCTCAACATCATCGGGATTTACACGACCCCCCATGGGGGTCAGACCCATGGGATGGACCACGACGTCGCTGACGTCACCCCGCAGCATCACCGTCCCCACCGCGCGCATCCCCACATGCCGTTGGTGGTACCCGCCCCCTACGGGCGTCCCCAGGGCGGACCGCCCTCGGCGGGCCCCCACTGCCCCCGCCCTGCGTGCATCGCCTCGGCCTCCAACCGCGCGAACATGGCTTTGTGCCGGGTGTTCGGCGCGAAGGGGAACTGCTCGGCCATCCCCTCGCGCACGAGGCGCGCATTGACCATGACGGAGCCCACGTAGACGTACGCCAAGAGCCGGCCGTATGCGTCACGCCGCTCCACATCGGTCTCCAGTCGCACGACACGGCCACCCACGAGGTTCCTGTTCGCCGCGCGTGCGCGGGCCGCGAATCGCTCCACAGGCGTGCGGGGGTGGTGCAGTTCCGGCGTATCCATCCCGAGGTACCGGACCGTGCCGAGGCCATCCACCACGATGGTGTCGCCATCGAGCACGGACACCACGCGGCCCCGCATGACCGCCGCTTCATCCCCAGACCCACAACCGGACATCGTGAGTGCGGCAAAGATGGCTCCCGATGCGACAATCCAGACACCGCACCGCCGTCGCGGGACCCGTCGCTCGGCTAGCATCCGTCCAGCACCGCAGTCGAAGGAGAGGCCGGTTGGGCCAGAGGGATGACGACAAGTTGGTGCGGCAGCTCTCGCTGGTCGCCTTCCTGATGGCGCAACAGCGCCCGGTGACGGCCGAGGAGATCCACGAGGCCGTTGAGGGGTACGGGGGAATGAGCGAGCAAGCTTTCCTGCGCCGCTTCTACTCGGACCGTTCCGAACTTGAGGGCGTCGGCCTCCGGCTCGCCGTAGAGCGCCCGAGCGACGACCCCTTCCAGGGTGACCTCTACGCGATGCCCCCCGAGAACTACTACCTGCCCCCAATCGAGTTCGATGAGGCCGAACTCAGCGCCCTTCATACCAGCCTGTACCTGTTGGAGGGCCAGTTCGCCTACGCGGAGCCGCTGCGGCTCGCCCTCCAGCACCTCACCCTCGGCCGTCCGAGCCCCCTCGACGACCATGCCGCGCGAACGGTGGCGGTCAATCTGTTGGGCAGTCGCCACACGGCCGAGGTGTCGAGTCACCTCATCAAGATCGAGTCGGCCATCAGCCGTCGTAAGACCATCCGCTTTCGCTACTACTCCATCGGCCGCGACGATCGCAGCGACCGGCAGGTGGACCCCTACAGCCTTCTGTACATGGCGGGCAACTGGTACTTGGTGGGCTTCGCACACGACCGCGAGGACCTCCGGTGCTTCCGCCTGTCGCGCATTGAAGGCCGCATCACCTTCCGGACCCGTGCCGAACACGACTTCCCGCCACCCCGCGGGGTGGATCTGTCCCGGTACCGCGACCGTGCCCCGTGGCAACTGGCCGACCCCGTGGACACCGCGGTCATCGAACTGTCGCCCACCATCGCGTGGTGGGTGGACCAGATGTTCGGCCCGCAGGGCGCGTTCGAGGAGCGCGGCGACGGGTCGGCCCTCTTCCGCACCGACTACGGCAGCGAACATGAAATCGTCTCGTGGGTTCTCGGACTGGGCGCGGAGGCCCACGTCGTGGCACCCGAATCGCTTCGGATGAGCACGCTGGCGGCCTTGGACAATCTCCAGACGCGCCATTCCACTATGCCGAAGCGTCGGGGACGCAAGTTGCCGCGCGTCGCGGAGCCGCCGGTCGCCGCCCGCTCGGACGATCCGTCGGATCGGGTCGTCCCGGTCGAACGCATCTCGCGCCTCCTCGCCCTGATGACCCGCCTGCTCTCCGCGTGCGGGCGCTCGTACGAGTCCGAGGTTTCCTGCGCGGCGCTGCGGACTGAACTCAACCTCTCTCAGGACGCCCTTGAGGAGGACATCAGCCTTCTCAATCTCATCAACTTCGGCGGTGGCTGCTACGCCGTGTTCGCCGAGGTCGAAGGCGACACCGTGGTGGTGCAGAAGGAGGTCTACGGAGACCAGTTCGTACGCCCTGCCCGCCTCTCGCCCCTCGAAGCCAAGGCGTTGCTCTGGGCGCTCGACTTTGTCGGCGGGCGCCTGCCGCTCGTCGGTGAGGACTCGCTCGCCTCCGCACGCGCCAAGATCGAGACGGCGGTGGGCGCTGAGTCGTCCACGGGCGTCGAACTCGGCAACGTGCAGACCGCCAGCGAGAGTGTGGGCGGAGTGCTCGCCCGTGCCGTTCGTGAGGACCGTCTGCTTGAGATCGACTACTGGAACGAGTCGCGCGGTGAAGTGACCACGCGCGTTATCGAACCCCACATGCTGATGAACTCGCGCGACGCGTGGTACTTGGTCGCGTATTGCCACCGAGCCGAGGAGCAGCGCACCTTCCGCCTCGACCGCATCCGCACGGCCACGGCACAGGATGAGCACTTCACGCGCCGGCCCGAGGTGGAGGCCGTGCCCTACCAGCCGTGGGGCCCCTCGGCAGACCGCACCACACCGGCACAGATCGCACGGGTGTGGTGCAGCCCCGCCATCGCACGCTGGCTCGCCGAGGAGCACCCGTCCGCCGAGCGGTTCTCCGACGGATCCATCATCGCCGAAATCCCCTACGCCAGCGAGGCATGGCTGGTGAAGGAGATCACCAAACACGCGGGCGAGGCGGTGCTGCACGAGCCCGGGGCCGCCCGACCCGTGGTTGCGGAGTACGCGGAGCGCATTATCGCGCTCTACTCCGCCGAACCCGCCCGCCGCTAAACGACCGTCAGCCCGCACCCGCGCGCTCCGACCGTAGGCCGACAACGCGGAACACCCCACCGGGCTCCCGTACGATAATCCCCTCCATCTCGAGCGACACGAGCGCCATAGCGACTTCGCCATGGCGCAGTCCGGATTCGGCCGTCACGCGATCGACGCCACACGACTCCCGGTTCAGAACACTCAATACGGCCCCCGTCGTACCGGTCGGACGTGGGAACAGTGAGACGTCCCGCCAGGCCGCAAACGGGATTTCGTGCACCACGTCGTCCGCTCCTTCGCACATGGCCGCCCCCGCCCGGATGAGCGCGTTGCACCCCACCGACAACTCCGCGCCCGGCCACCCCGGCACCGCGAGCACCGGCGTGCCCTGTTCCAACGCGAAGTCGGCAGTGATCAGCGCACCCGACCGCTCGGCTGCCTCCACCACCACGACGGCGTCGGCCATTCCGGCGACGATGCGGTTGCGCGCGGGAAACCGCCACGGAGCCGGCGGGGTGTCCGGCCAGTATTCGCTCACAATCGCGCCCTGTCGGCTGATCGATCCGGCAAGCGCCACATTGCGCCGTGGATGGATGTGGTCCACACCGGAGCCCAACACCCCGATCGTGACGCCCCCGGCCTCGAGCGCACCCTCATGAGCCGCCGTATCCACTCCGTGCGCCAGCCCGCTGATGACGACCGCACCGCGTGACACGAGGGACCCCGTCAACTCCGCCGTGAACCGCCGGCCCGCCGCGGTCGGGTGCCGACTGCCGACCACCGCCACGACGGGACTCGTTGCAACTTTCGCAAGGGCGGACATCACGGCCCCCACTCCAAACAGACCGAATGGGGGATCGACGATTGCTCGAAGGGCGGCAGGGTACGGGTCGCCGTCCACCGGAATGTGCACGATCCCCCGTCGTCCGAGTTCCTCGCGTGCGGAATGGGCGCGGAATACGGCCCGGGCCTCGAGTGCGCGCGTCACCACATCGGGCCCCGCGCGCAGGTAGTGGCCCATCTGAGGACGGGGCGCCCCCCACAGGGCTTCGGGTCCCCCGGCGGCGCGTGCGGCCCGCTGCAGGTCTCGCGAGAGCGTGTGGGCCATCCACGCCAGCCCGAGCGGCCAGTCGGCAGATTGGCTCAACCCATCGACCCGGTGCTTCGGTATCGCAGCGCCTCCGCGAGATGACCAGGCTCCACATGGTCCGCACCGTCGAGGTCCGCGATGGTGCGCGCCACGCGAATCACGCGATCGCACCCCCGTGCGGTAAGGCCGAGGCGGTCGATCGCGGTGCCGAGCAGCGCACGCCCCGTCGCGTCGATGGCCGCCACTTTTCGGGCCGTGACCGCCCCGAGTCGCGCGTTGGGAACGCTCTGACCACGTGCGTGTTGACGAGCGCGGGCCACGCAGACTCGTGCCCGGACGACCGCACTGGACTCACCCGTCGAAGTCTGCTCGAGCATCTCGACCCGGTTGAGCCGTGGCATGTCCACACGGAGATCGATGCGATCGGCGATGGGCCCCGAGATACGTGCCCGGTACGCCGCGGCGCGTCCCGGAGGGCACGTGCAGGCCCGAAGCGAATCGCCCGCATAGCCGCACGGACACGGATTGCCGGCGCACACCAACACCGGTTCGGCCGGGAAGCGTGCGCTTCCGAAGGCACGCGTGATGTCGATGAGACCCTCCTCCATCGGCTGACGCAGCGCATCGAGGGCCGCCGGCGGGAACATGCAGACCTC
>SHVE01000017.1 GCA_009694365.1 Thermoleophilia bacterium
GAGGGGAGCAGGGCCCAAACGGGGCTGGAACTCAGCCGATCACCCTGTCGGGCGTCGTGAACCCGTCGCTCCTCACGTCCCCGCCAGGGGCCTCGACTGGTCCCTCATCGCTGTCCTACTCTGGACCCGAGTGGCTGGGGTACCCTCAGACATTCACGGGGATGCTCCCCTTGATGAACAACAACTGCTGATCCGGCACCTCGCCATCACGAGAGCAATCCGCCTCCCCTGACCTCCCCCTCGGGCGTGGCATGTGCCCATTCCGCCGCCCGTACCCCGACGACACGTTCCGTGAGATCGTCGACGTGTCCGCGACTTACCAACGACGTCCGTCCGTCCATCACACACCGTAAGCGCTTCGCACGTCGGTTCCGACGTCCTCCCCCCAATCAGACGAAGCGGTACCCGATGATGGCGATTCCGAGGACGAGGCCGGTGATTCCGAGGCCGAGGCCCCACCACGCCATGCGGCGACCCTGGATGTCCGGGTTGGTCCCGATGTCGCGGAGCGCGAGGGCACCGAAGATGATGGCGAGCGTCGAGCACACGACTGGGAACACGAGAACACCAACGATGCCGAGCACGAACGACGCCGTGGCGCGGCCCGACCGGCGGGTTGGCGTACCACTCCCCGCAGCGTGGGGTGGCGGAGGGGGCAACTCGCTCTCCCCCGGAGGGTCGGTGCCCTGCTCCCCGCCATCGCTCACGTGCTCTGTCCACCGGTCTCCGTCCCACCAGCGCAGTTCGTGTCGGCGGGCGGGGTCGGGAAGCCATTCCTGGGGATGAGTGCTCATTCGCCCCTGATCCTAGCGAGCGGGGTCGAGAAGGATGTCGCCGGTCATGACCGCCGGAGCGTCCCAACCCATGAGCGCACAGGCCGTGGTCGCCACGTCACCAAGTCGTCCCGGGCGAAGGGGTAGGGCGGGACGATCGATCCAGAGCGGTACCGGGTTATTGGTGTGCGCGGTATTCGGGGTGCCGTCGGGCTCTATCATGGACTCGGCGTTGCCGTGGTCCGCCGTGACGATGAGCAGACCACCCGCCGCACTCACCGCAGGCCGGATGGCGGCCAAGCACTGATCCACGGTCTCGATTCCGCGCACGGCGGCGGATACCACACCCGTATGGCCCACCATGTCGGCATTGGCGAAGTTGACCACCACGAGCGCATGCGTCGACGCCTGCAGGGCACTCACCACCACGTCGCGTACCCCGAACGCGTTCATCTCCGGCGCTTGGTCGTAAGTGGCCACGTGCTGGGGCGACTGCACCAGTCGGCGCTCCTCCCCCGCGAACGGCTCCTCGCGACCACCGTTGAAGAAGTAGGTGACGTGCGCGTACTTCTCGGTCTCCGCCACGTGCAGTTGGGACCGACCGGCGGCGCTCACCGTCTGGGCGAGCCCCTCACGAACATCCTCCTGTTCGAAGGCGACCGGATAGGTCCAGTCGCTGCGAAGGCGGGTCATGGTGGTGATGAAGGGAAGCGGGACACCGGAACCGCGATCGAAACCATCGAACGCGGGGTCGCCGAGCGCTTGGGTGATCTGCCGGGCGCGATCCGGGCGGAAGTTCCACACGATGACCGTGTCACCACGGCGGATGCGGTTGACGGTCGGGTCGCCGACGACCCACGGCTCGATGAACTCGTCCGTCACGCCCGCCTCGTACGAGCGCTGCACCGCTTCGGCGGCGGTGTCGGCCGTCTCGCCGCGCCCGTGAACCATCACGTCGTAACCGCGCTGCGTGCGATCCCAGCGGTGGTCGCGGTCCATGACCCAGTAGCGCCCGCACACAGTGCCGACCACCGCGCCGTGGCCCTCGAGGGCGCGGATGGCAGGGAGGGCAGAATCGGGGCGCGAGTCCCGGCCGTCCGTGACGGCGTGGACTACGACCCGCGCCACGCCCCGCTCGCGCGCGGCGGTGATCAGAGCCAGCAGATGCCGCTGGCTGGCGTGCACGCCGCCATCCCCCACGAGTCCCACCAGATGCAGGGTCGCACCCTGCGCGCACTCGAAGGCGGCGACGATGGCGGGGACCGCACCGAGTCCGCCGGGGGCGGCGACAGCGGCATCGATACGCACGAGCATCTGCGGGACACAGCGCCCGGCGCCGAGGTTCAGGTGCCCCACCTCGCTGTTGCCCATCTGCCCGTCGGGAAGCCCAACGGGCAGACCCGAGGCGTGGAGCTGCGTGGCGGACCCCTCGGCCGCCAGCGCGTCGAGCACGGGCGTGCGGGAGAGGGCCACGGCATTACCCGGCCCCTCCGGGCCGATGCCGAACCCGTCGATGACCACCAGCACGAGGGGTCCGGTCAGCAAGCGGCCTCCACGATGGCCGCGAATGACGCGACCCTGAGGCTCGCGCCACCGACGAGGACACCGTCCACGTCCGGCTGGGCCATTAGTTCAGCCGCGTTCGACGGCGACACGCTACCCCCGTAGAGAACGCGAAGCTGGTCACCGTCCACCCGCTCTCCCGCGACACGGCGGACCAGGGCGCAGGCGTTCTGGGCCTGATCCGGCGTGGCTACCTCACCCGTGCCGATAGCCCAGATGGGTTCGTAGGCCACCACGAGCCGGGCCTGATCACTCGGGTTCACGTCGACGAGGGCGGATCGCACCTGCCGGCTCACCCACTCGTCGGTGTCTCCCGCCACCCGGGTGGCAAGCGACTCGCCGCAGCACAGCACGGTGATGAGCCCGGCATCTAGGGCGCTCCGCACGCGCGCCGCCACGACCTCGTCCGTGTCGCCCGCCGCACGGCACTCGGAATGCCCCACCAATGTGCCGGTCGCACCGGTTGCCAGAATCATCCCGGCCGAGATCTCACCGGTGTGGGCGCCCATCTCGTTCTCGTGGACATCTTGGGCCAACACCATCACGGCCGATCCGGCGAGGGCAACCGATGCGGCCTCGAGGACGGTGGAGGGTGGACACACCGCAACGTCCACTGCGGTGGCGGCGTCCGCGACGAGTGGTGCCAGCGCGGCGCAGAACGCTCGGGTCTCAGCCGGAGTCTTGTGCATCTTCCAGTTACCCGCGACGAACGGGCGGCGGTGCGCGCTCATGCGGTCGGGAGGGCGGCCACGCCGGGAAGCGTGCGGCCCTCCAGCATCTGAAGGGCCGCGCCACCACCCGTGGACACCCACGTGAGGTCATCCGCAAGCCCCATGTCGGCGAGCGCGGCTCCGGAATCGCCACCACCGGCCACCGTAACTCCGGAGCACGCCGCCATCGCCTCGGCCACGACCCGGGTGCCATCGGCGAACGGCGGAATCTCGAACGCGCCCATCGGACCGTTCCAGAGCACCGTTCCAGCGGTCTCGATGACCTCGCGGTACGCCGCCGCAGTACGCGGGCCGATGTCCACGCCCATCCAACCATCGGGAATGGCGTCGCTCGGCACCACCTGCAGGTTGGCATCGGCGGAGAAACGATCGGCCACCAGAACGTCGGTGGGCAGCTGGAGGGTGCAGTTGAGCGTGTGTGCGCGCTCCAGGAGGCGAAGGGTCAGTGCTTGGGCGTCGGGACCCTCATGAAGGGAGGTGCCCACGGAGTCGCCCGCCGCCGCGAGGAACGTGAAGCACATCGCGCCACCGATGAGGATACGGTCGGACCGGATGATCAGGTTCTCGATGAGCGGCAACTTGTCGCTGACCTTCGATCCGCCGAGCACGCTCACAAACGGCGCGGCCGGGTGATCGAGCAGCCCGGCCAGCACCTCGACCTCGCGGGCCAGCAGCAGGCCAGCCGACGAGTCAAGTCGCCGAGTGACGGCCGCAGTGGATGCGTGCGCGCGATGCGCGACACCGAAGGCATCGTTGACGTACGCGGTGAACCCCGCGGCAAGACGCTCGGCGAAGGCGGCGTCGTTCGCCTCCTCCCCCGGATGGAAGCGCAGGTTTTCGAGCATCACGATCTCACCGGGAGTGAGCGCCCGTACGCGGGCCTCCACTTCGGAGCCCATGCAGTCGGGGAGCACCTCCACCGGTTGGCCCAGTAACTCCGCCAGACGCGCGGCGCACGGGGCCAGCGAGAGAGCGTCCACCCTCTCCCCCTCCGGGCGGCCCAGATGCGAGCACACCGCCACCGCGGCGCCTCGGTCGAGCAGGTAGCGCAGCGTCGGGACCGATCCGCCGATGCGAGCGTCGTCGGTAACCCGGCGACCCCCCGGACCGTCGTCCAACGGGGCGTTGAGGTCGGCCCGAACGAGTACACGCTCCCCGGTCCATGATCGACCGGGGGCGTCGACCTGAACGAGTCGCGCCATTACGGAAGGAGCTTCTGGGCGAGGTCGACGACCCGGCACGAGTAACCCCACTCGTTGTCGTACCAGGCGATGATCTTGACCTGATGGCCGTTGGCCATGGTGAGTGGTGCATCGACGACCGACGAGCGTGAGTCGCCAATGATGTCGCGCGACACCATGGGACCGGTGCTGTATCCGAGGATTCCGTTCATGGGGCCATCGGCAGCGGCCTTGAGCGCGGCGTTGACCTCGTCGACCGAGGGGGTCCCCGCGAGCTCGGCGACGAGGTCCACCACGGAGCCGTCCGGCGTCGGCACGCGCAGGGCGATGCCGTCGAGCTTGCCCTTGAGGTGTGGCAGCACCTCACCGATGGCGCGGGCCGCGCCGGTGGACGTCGGGATGATCGACAGTGCGGCGGCGCGGGCGCGACGGAGATCCGGATGCGGCAGGTCAAGGATGCGTTGGTCGTTCGTGTACGCGTGGCAGGTGGTCATGAACCCCTGTTTCAGCCCGAACGTGTCGTCGAGGACCTTGGCCACGGGCGCGAGGCAGTTGGTGGTGCACGACGCGTTGGAGATGACGTGGTGCCGCTCGGGGTCGTAGTGCTCGTCGTTCACGCCCAGCACGACGGTGAAGTCGGGGTCGCTGGCTGGCGCCGAGATGATGACCTTCTTCGCGCCCCCGGCGAGGTGCGCGGCGGCACCGTCGCGCGTGGTGAAGAACCCGGTGCTCTCGACCACGATGTCCACACCAAGGTCGCCCCAAGCCAGATTGCCCGGGTCGCGCTCGGCGAGCACACGGATGGGCGTGCCGTCCACGATGATCGCGTCGCCCTCGTGGGTGACATCACCCGGGTAACGACCGAACACCGAGTCGTTCGCCAGCAGATACGCGAGCGTCCGGGCATCGGTCAAGTCGTTCACGGCGACGATCTCTACCTCGCCCTGCGCCCGGCTCGCGGCCGCCCGGAAGACGTTCCGACCGATACGACCAAACCCGTTGATGCCCACGCGTACCGCCATCACCATCTCCTTGTTGGAAAGCGGGCGCGAGCATATCCACTCACGCCCCGGCAAAGGCGGGCGGAACAGGACGGTGCTCCCGATCGACGACAGCTCCGGTGCCTGCCACCGATGTGAGTGGAGGCCCGGTGTCTGGGGGCGCCAGGTGTCTGACACCGTGATCCACGGCGGACCCCTCTATCGAAGCCCCGGTGCCTGACACCGATGTCCACGGCGCGCCCCGCGTCTGACACCAGCCCCGGAACGACTTCGGGGGGCCCGAAGGCCCCCCGAAGGGTGAAGAACAAGATGTCTAGACCGTTTGGCCTAGGCCTCCTTGGCCTTCGGAGTGATGAGAGCCGCCAGCCTGCCCGAGATGACGCCAAGAATGGCACCAGCGATAAGGGTGACCAACGAGTCGAACCACACCCACGCCCACGGGGTCGAAACGAGACCCGCGAAAGCGCCAAGACCAGTACCGCCGCCGCCATTGTCGGCGTCGGCACCCACGGGTGCCCAACCGTCAAGGCCGGTGGCGATCCACCAGAGGAACACAGCCGCGAAGCACGGGAACGTACCCGCGACGTAGTACCAGTCGCCCGCCACAAGAACCATGACGAGGATGAATGCGAAGACGCCGACCCAGAGGGCAATGCCGTAGAAGTCGGGGAATGCAGCTGTCTTGTATGCAAGCGGCATCGTTACCAACGCAGCGACGGTACCGAACACGGCAGCCAGAAAGATCTTGCCGAAGGCAGCGTTGTCGCCACCGGCAGCAAAGAACAGACCCCACGCGATGAACGCCGTGGGAAGAATGAAGTGGAAGTTCTGCGGAACACCCACTGCACCAGGCGCGTCCGTACCAGCGACGGTCACCCAGTGGAAGGTGAAGTTCAGCGAGAACTCAGTCCACAGGTAGGAGAGAACTCCAACCACAAGAGCGAGCGGAAAAATCGCTTTTGCGCGAGCACCCATATGGGACTCCTTTGAATAGGACAGTTATTCCGCGGACCCGGACTGCGATGAGGTGGGTACGCGGCAGCACGGTGACCTAAGGCACCGTGATGAAGGCATCCTATGGGTCCGCGCTAATTCGTTACAAGTGTTGCGAATCGCGTTCGTACGGGGAGAGGCGCCAGATTTTGTCGCTACGAGCGGGAGGTTTACCCGACGCTAATGCTTGGCGGGATCCACTGCACCCCGCATGGCGCGTCGCTCCACACCCTCCCGGGCCAATCGGACGACGACGTCCCCGAGTCGCTCCGGGGAGTGGCGAACCACCTTTTCGTCCTCGGCGATGTCGGCCGCGACCACACGCACCCCGCGCGATTCAAGCGCACTCGCATCCGCAACCACCGGTTCTTGACCCTGGACCCGATAGTGCGCCACCGCCGCCGGGTCGAGCCCGCCCGCGTGAACCACCACCACGTCCACTCCGCCCGGGCACATCTCGAGTACGCAGTCGAGATGTGCGGTGGCATCCATACCATCGGTCTCGCCGGGCTGGGTCATCACGTTGCACACGTACCCGCGCAGGCCGGGAGCCACACGGATGGCCTCGACGATCTCGCCCACTGCCAGATGAGGCAGCACGCTGGTGAAGAGAGATCCGGGTCCAAGCAGCACGAGGTCGGCATCGGCAATCGCCGCGACGGCGTCCGGGTGCGCACTCGGCTCGGGATCAAGCCAGATCCGCCGGCACGCCCCGACACCGGACGCGATGAGCGTCTCCCCACACGATTCCGACCCGTCGGCGCGCTCGGCCCACAAGCGCACGTGTTGGAGGGTGCCCGGGATCACACGACCGTTCACCTTGAGTACGCGCGAACACTCCCGCACCGCCTCGTCGAACGAGCCCGTCACCTCGGTGAGGGCCGCGAGGATGAGGTTGCCGAAGGGGTGCCCCGAAAGATCGCCATCGGCGAAACGGTGCTGGAACAAACGACCCATCAACGAATCGTCATCCGCCAGACTCACCAGGACGTTGCGCACGTCGCCGGGGGGCAGCATGCCGAGCTCGCGTCGCAGGCGTCCCGACGACCCGCCGTCATCGGACACGCTGACAATGGCCGAGATGTCGAGGTCACGGCCCTTGAGCCCCACGAGCAACGACGAGAGTCCGGTGCCCCCACCCAACGCGACGACGCGGGCTCGGATCACGAGGTCTCCACCACTGCGGGACGCGACGCGTCGCGATGCGCGATGGACACGTCGAGGGTCTCTCCGTAGCGTGCGGCGAGGGTCTCCGCCACCGTTACGCTCCGATGACGGCCGCCCGTGCAGCCAATCGCCACCACCAGATGGCGCTTCCCCTCGACCTCGTAGCGCGGCAAGACGTAGTCGAGCAACATCTGAAGGCGATCCATGAATTCGACGTAACCGGGGTCGTCGGCCACGTACGACGACACGGCCACGTCCAGACCCGTGAGCGCCGTGAGTTCGGGAACGTAGTGGGGGTTTCGCAGAAACCGGACGTCGAACATGAGGTCGGCCTCGCGCGGAACGCCGTGCTTGAAACCGAACGACGAGAACGTCACCCGCATTCGTGGACGCTCGCCCGGTGCCATCTCCTGCGCCACGGCATCGCGCAACTGCCACGGATTCATGCCGCTCGTATCGATCACCACGTCCGCGTGGTCGCGCAGTTCAGCCAGGAGTTCGCGCTCCCGCGCGATGCTGCCGAGAAGGTCGCCCCCCTCCGCTAAGGGATGGCGACGACGCGTCTCGCGGAACCTCGCCAGCAGTACGTCGTCGGACGCCTCCAAGAACAGGATGCGCGTCGTCAGGCCCGGTACCTCGGCGAGCCGGTCGAGCTCACGCACGAGCTCCTCGAACCACACACCTCCGCGCACGTCGCACACGAGCACCGCCCGATCCAACGTCGTGCCCTCGAGCGCGAAGAGATCGACCAGCGACGGGAGGAGGCGCGGTGGCAGGTTGTCGATACAGAAGAAGTCGGCATCCTCAAACGCACCCATCGCGCCCGACTTCCCTGCGCCGGACAAGCCGGTGATGATCGTCAGTTCCACCCGTCCCCCGATCCCGTGAGCGTCTCGACCTGATCGGGACCGCCCGTCGTGTTGAGGTGATCGAAAAGGTCCCGGGCCACCTTCGACGGGAGCCCATGAACCGCCTCCATCTCCGCACGGGTCGCCGCCATGAACCGCTCCGGCGACCCGAAGTGCCGAAGTATTGCGCGTCGGCGTGCCGGACCGATGCCGGGCAAGGCGTCCATGGTGCTGGCGGTCATGCCACGACCGCGGCGTCCCCGGTGATGACGCAGGGCGAACCGGTGGGCCTCGTCCCGCACCTGCTGCAGAAGGCGCAGCCCGGGAGAGTCCTCCGGCAGTAGCAGGGGGTCGCTCCGGCCCGGTACGAAGACCTCCTCCATGCGTTTGGCGAGGCCGACCATCGGCACCTCCACCCCGGCGGCCCGCATCGCCCGCTGGGCGGCGCCCAACTGCCCCTTACCACCGTCGACAACCACCAGCGACGGCCGGGCCCCCAGGCTCACGTCGTCGTCATTCGCCGCCAACCGTGCCATGCGGCGACCGATCGCCTCCGCCATGCGAACAACGTCGTCGGGGCCGCCGCCGTAACTCATCGTGAACGAGCGATAGTGGGATCGCACCGATGCGCCGCCCAACAGCACGGCCATTGACGCCACCGCGTACGTGGCACCCAGATTTGAGATGTCGAAGCACTCGATGCGGACCGGTGGTGCATCGAGACCCAGACACTCCTGCAGATCGGCCAGAGCGCGGGTCCGACGCTCGCGAGTGCGGGCCACGCGCGCACGATCTTGGTCGAGCGCCAGCCGCGCGTTACGCACCGCCATCTCCTGCAGCCGTCGCTTCTCCCCACGCGCAGATGCCCGCACCTCCACACCCGCCTGCCGGCGCTCCGCGAACAGCGTCTCCACCCACGTCGTCGCGGTGCCCGGCGGCACGATGACCAGCGGTGGAATGGCCAGACCCAGCGCGTAGTACTCCATGACGAACTGCTCGAAGATCGTGGCCTCGTCCCGCGCCCCTGCGGAATCCACGAAGAACGACTGCCGATCGCCCAGTACGCCGTCGCGCACCTGGAGCACCTGCACGTTCGCGGCCTCCCCGTCGTCATCTACCGCCACGCCGATGACGTCGAACGACTCCATCGAGTCGCTGGCCATGAGCTGGTGCTCCATCAGGTGCCGGACGGCGTTGAGGCGGTTGCGGTAGAGCGCGGCGTCCTCGAACCGCCGCTCCACCGACGCGGTTCGCATCTGATCCTCCAGATCGACCTCCAAGCCCCGATAGCGGCCCGAAAGGAAAGCGATGATCTGGTCAATGAGGGCCCGGTAGTCGTCACGACTGATGTAGTCCACGCACGGTGCGAGGCAGCGTTTGATGTGGTAGTCGAGACACGGAATCCCCGACGGACGTCCGGGCTCCGTTCCCTCGCAGGGGCGGCTCGGGAAGATCTTGCCGATGAGTGACAGCGTCTCGCGCACCTTCGATGCGCTCGCGAACGGACCGAAGTACACACGGTCACGGTGGTGGCGTTCGCGGGTGAAGTACACCCGCGGGTAGGCCTCATCCACGCTGATGCCGATGTACGGATAACTCTTGCCGTCACGCAACTTCACATTGAAGGGAGGTCGGTGCGTAGTGATGAGATTGCTCTCGAGGATCAGCGCCTCCTGCTCGCTGTTCACCACCAGCGCCTCCATACGCCGCACGCGCGAGACCATCTCGGTTATGCGCGGGTGCAGACCAGCCGTGGGTCCCGGGCGCGACGACCCCTCGTCACCTATCCCGCGAACCGGCGCCGCGAAGTACGAGAACACCCTCGTGCGCAGCGACTTGGCCTTGCCCACGTACATCACACGGTCGTCCCCGTCGCGAAACAGGTAGACGCCCGGCGCATCGGGGAGCGCGGCGAGCTGCTCGCGGAGCGGCTCCATGCCCATACGCCGAGTATAGGGCGGGCCCGATCACGCGAGCCGATCACCAGCGCGTACGAGCACCACGGCGGATCCGCCACCCGTGATGGCCGCCCCCTGCCCGGCGAGAGCAAGGACCGTCGCCACATACGCCCGCGTCTCCGGAAAGGGCGGAATCCCGCCGTATCGGTGCACGGCCCCGGCTCCGGCGGTGTAGGCCGCCAGTGCGAGCGGAATGGATCCGAACTCACGGATGCCGGAGGCGACCAGACGCGCCGCGCCGGGAATGGCCTGGTCGGGGTCGAAGGGATCGTCCACCCCCATTCGGCGCGCCGTACCGGGTAGCAACTGGGCGATTCCCCGCGCACCGGACCTGCTCACCAATCGGGGATCGAAGGCCGACTCGGTCTCGATGAGCGCCGCGAGTAGCGCCGGTGCGATGCCCGCCACCAGCGCTGCGCGCACCACCGGCGCGCGATATTCCGACGGAACCCACATCGGTAGCCCACCCGCGGCGGTACTGGCCCCGACGGTCGCCGTGGCGTCGGGCTGCCCCGCGCCGCACCCCGGCCGATACCCCCAGTGCCATGCCTCCCACGCGTATCTCTGTACGAAGCCGAACGTACCTCCATGGCGTGTGAGCCACGGGGAGACCCCACCACTCACATCGAGGTCGAGTTCGGTGGAGTTACGGTGCCTGCTGTGCCCCGGCGACGCCACCCACGTCGGGTCGGGATGGCGGGCGAAGAGGATGGCCTGCTCGGCATCGGAGCGAAATCCGCTGACGACCACTAGATCGAGTCCGGACGCGTGTGCCGCGTGGTCCATCTGGTCGAACGCGGCGGCGACGATCGGGCAGACGGGCTTGCCATCCCGGTACACGAGGGGCCCCGAGTACCCACCCCCGATCGCCCACCCCACCGGCCCGCCGTCGGCCACAGCAGCACTGGCCGACAGTCCGGCCCGCGCGGTGGCGGTGACCGTAAGCCCCATGGGAGCCGCCCGGCGGACGCGCACCTCGACCGCGAACGGAATGCGCCCCTCCCCCTCTAGGCGGATCCACTCCACCTGTGCGCCCGAACCGTGGGCCGACTCGCGTACCGCCACCTGCACTGCAGCGGTGAGCCGCGCCCGGAGGTTCCAGGGGTCGCCCACGGCGGCGGGGAGAGCGTCGAGCAGCGCACGCCCTCCCGACAGTGCGGCCAGGTCGGCAGCTAGGCGCGCACCGCCCACCGCCACGTTGACCGCGCCCGCCACCGCGATGCCGAGAGCGCATGCCACGACGATCGCTGCTGCTGCGAGCACGAGGGGCGTCGCCTGCCCCCGTTGGTCGCGCAGACGCATCACGAGGGACGCACCGACGCCACCACCGTGACGGCGTCGAATCGGGGCATGACGGGCAGTACCCGCGTCACCCGGGCGCTGCCACGCACGCGCACCGTGCCGTCCCCCGTTGCCACCATCGCGGCGCTGCGGGCACGATCCTGCGCCGATGATGCCGCCGCGAGGAGCGCCACCACTTGCACGGCCACCAGACAGGCGACGATGAGGACGGGCAGAAGGGCGAGCACCTCGATGGATGCCTGCCCACGCTCACGCATCATGGGGTGACCGGGGCGCTGACAGTGATCCGCGGGGCGCCGACCAACGGAAGGAGGACGGGAACCGGCACGCGCACGCGGATCCACTGCTCCGTACCGTTGCGGGTCACCCACCGCACGTGCGCATGACGGGCAAGGTCCGCCCCGAGCACCCATCGGGCGGCATCGGTTGCCGGGGCACCCACCAGCGCCGCACGGGCGCCCGCGCGTGCGGCCACACGCGCCGTGCCCCACACGTGCGCGGCGATGATCACCTGAAGACCCACGACGAAGGCCACCACCAGAACGGGGAGCGTCGCCACCAATTCGACCGAAGCCTGCCCTGCGTCACGTCGCATCGCCATGGGGCGACGCTAGGGACGGATCACGCACACAGGGCACCTCGGTGGCGCCGAGAATCCCCCGGGTCTACGTCGGGGGCGCTACAGCCTGCGACTGTCGCGAATGACCCACCAGATCAGCAGCGCCAGCGCGATGATGAGTGCGAAATACCCAGGCGGGGTGATTCGATCGACCACCAGCCGGTCGCCCGCCACCACGAGGACGGCGATGCCGAGGGCCGCGACCACCACGAGGACACGCTGCCACGTGCGCAGCACCAGCCATGCCAGCGGGTTGCGACGGAAGTAGACAAACCCCGTCGCCAGCAGACACGCCACGAACAGTACCGAGATGACTTGGGACAACGACACCCCGATTCCGGTGAACACGCGGTCCCACACCACACTTACAGCGGCGAGACCGAAGATGATGACGGCGTTGCGGATGGCGACAGGCACAAGACGAGGATACCCACACCACCCGCCGCGGAGGTCATCGCACCGCCCTACCCCGACTCCCGCACCCCGGGCGGGGATTCCCCGTCACGAGACTCGAACGCGAGACAGCGCATCACCGGCACTGCCGGGTAACGCGGCATGCGCGGATCCTCGCAGAGGGTGAACACCGAGCGACGGGTGGGCACCAGCCGTTGGTGGGCGCACAAACCGCAGAGCCCCGTGGGTACCCGGCGCCGCGGGTCGGTCACGCCCCGGGCGCCCCCGCGCGCAGCGTGTCGCCGAGCCCGATCAGGGGGAGGTCGCCCTCGAGATCGCCCTGGCGCGCACGCACCGACACCGTGCGGGACTGGACCTCGCGATCACCGACAACGAGGAGGAAGGGAACCTTGGCCATCTCCCCGTCGCGGATTCGCTTGCCCATCGACCCCCCACGGGCGTCCACCTCGGTGCGAATACCCGACCCGCGCAACGTGGCGCGTACCTCGTCGGCGTAAGCCGCGTGGCGGTCCGACACCGGGATGACCCGCACCTGGTCCGGTGCGAGCCAGAATGGCAGGTCGCCGCCGGTGTCCTCGAGCAGAATGCCCACGAAGCGTTCGAGCGACCCGGTGATGGCCCGGTGGATGATGACCGGGCGCTCTTCGGTGTCGTCGGCCGAAATGTACGACAGGCCGAACCGCTCCGGCATGTAGAAGTCGAGTTGACACGTACCGAGTTGCCAGGAGCGACCCATCGTGTCGGTTACCTGAATGTCGATCTTCGGTCCGTAGAAGGCACCGTCCCCGTTCTTGATGCCGTACTCACGATTCCCGAGCGCCTGACGCAGCGCCGACTCGGCCTCATCCCACATCTCCGAGCTTCCCGTGGCCTTCTCCGGCCGGGTGGACAGGAACATGTGCACGTCCGCGAACCCGAACCGGGCATAGAAGCGCTCAGTCAGATCGAGGATCGCCCTCACCTCCGACAGCACTTGATCGAGACGACAGAAGATGTGGGCGTCGTCCTGCGTGAACGCACGCACGCGGAACAGGCCGTGCAGCACCCCTGAGAGCTCGTGCCGATGCACGTGACCGAACTCGGCGAGGCGAAGCGGCAACTCACGGTACGAGCGGCGGGTGGAGCGGAACACGAGACACGCACCGGGGCAGTTCATGGGCTTCACCGCGAAGCCGTGGCCATCCACCTCGGTGAAGTACATGTTGTCGTGGTAGTGCTCGTAGTGACCGCTCTGCTTCCAGAGCTCGTCCGACAACATGGTCGGGGTCCGGATCTCCTGATACCCCATGGCATCGAGCTCAGTGCGTAGCGCGGCCTGGATCTCGTTGATGACCACCATGCCCTTGGGCAGGAAGAACGGGAACCCGGGGCCGGCATCGTCGAAGTAGAAGATGCCGAGGTCACGACCCACCCGGCGGTGATCACGGGCCCGGGCGGCCTCACGACGCGCGAGGTACTCGTCCACCTCGGCCCGCGTGGGAAACGATGTCGCGTAGATCCGGGTGAGCATCGCGTTCGTCTCGCTCCCGCGCCAGTAGGCGCCGGCCACCGACAGCAACGTGACGTGTCCGATGTCGCCCGTGTGGCGCACATGGGGGCCACGACACAGATCGATAAACTCGTGCTCCCGGTAGAGCGACACGTCCGCCTCGCCCTGGCGCTCGAGTTCCTCGACCTGATCGACCTTGTACGGCTGACCACGCCCGGCGAAGAAGGCCCGGGCCTCGGCGATACTCATGACGCTGCGCTCGAACGGGGCCTTGGCCTTCGCGATGCGGTGGATCTCGGCCTCGATCCGCGGGAAGTCGTCCTCCGTGAGGGGCTGGTCGAGTTCGAAGTCGTAGTAGAAGCCGTCGACGATGGGCGGACCGAATCCGATACGCGTGCCCGGAAAAAGCGCGAGGACGGCCTCGGCCAGCACGTGCGCGGCCGAGTGGCGCATGACGTACAGGTGGTCGTCACCGCTTTTGCCCGTAACGACGGCGATCTGTTCGCCGTCCGCCAACGGGCGCGCGAGGTCACGGATCTCGTCGCCGATGCGCACGGCGAGGGCGGCCTTGGCGAGGCCGGGACCGATGGCAGCAGCGGCATCGAGGCCGGTGGCACCCTCGGGCAGTTCGAGGCGGTTACCGTCCGGGAGAACGACGTACATGGTGTGAGACGGGCTCCTCGCGAGGGCGGTGGTGGCGGCGGCCGATGCTAGCAATGGGCGCCGCCGACGACGGGGCCCCTTGCACCCACCGCACAGCGGGCGGAGTATCCGCCGCATGATGCGCTGGTTGCTCTGCGGGTCATCCCCCCGTCCCGTCATGTACCGAGTCGTCCCTGCCATCGCGGGAGCGCTCATGCTCGCGATCTTCGGCACCGTGCTCGTGGTGTTCACCCCCAACATCGGTGGACCGGGGTGGTTCGGAACCGGATGGGTGATCTTCGTGGTGGTGGCACTCAAGGTTCCGCTCCTCGCCATTCTGTGGTGGCTCATCGTCCAACACCACGAACACCCCCACCTACCACCCATGTGGCTTCCCGCGGAGGAGGCGGCGATTCTCGCCCACCTCGACAGCGAGGCCCGGCGGGTGGAGCACCTAGACAACGCGGTCGCGCAGCTCGATTACCTCTCGACGGAGGCCTGGCACGTGGCCGACCGCGTAGGCGGCGAGGCCAAGGTCGACGCCCTCACCACTGCGTTGCGCATCGACCTGATCCGCGAGCGCGCCCACCGGCAGCGCAGCGGGCGTGGAGGCGTTGCCGACGACGGCGATCACCACTGATGCGCCGCCCCGACGCATCAGTGGCTCTGCCCGCCTGACGCCGACCGCTCACCAGTGGCCAGGGTGTGACCGGGGGAGGGGTCGCGACCGCCCGGTGCCGGGCGGTCGCACCGAGACTGCCGACGCCATGGACCCCGCCGCCCGGAGTGACATCGTAATTTCGTCGTCGGTGGTGCCTGCTCATTGTCGGCATCCGTGGCCGGCATCGCGCCGTTCGCACCACGTCCCCGCGACGCCGTGCGACGGTGAGCGAGAGTCACCGCTTCGTCCGGCGACGGCTCCGCTCAGCACGGTCACCGGCGAGGACCTCCTCCACCTCGCCGTTCCCGCACGCGGTTGCCGAACTCCCCGGAATCGCAGTGCCATCTGAGCGACCCCCCACCCGCTCGCGACTATCGACATGGTCGGCGATTGGGGCCCGAACCGGGCACGAGTCGGTCGCTTCCTCCCGACCCTGCGGCACGCAGCACCGGTGTGCGACCACACGAATGGCGACCCCGGCAGGTGGCACGCCGAGGGACCGGCACGACGGTACGCGCCCAAAATACAACGGCGCGGTAAATCCGTGGAGAAGCGCAGCCCGGGGGTTGCGGTGACGCCAGAATGGTGTATACACTTGTATTCGCACTGGTGCTCGCACTGACGGAGCGTCTTGCGTTCATCATGTGTGTAGCGGTACTGAGCGACGGACGATCCGAGGCCGGGGGGCCTTGGTCGCGCGGGAAATCGGGGGGTTCCCCGCGCCGTCCGCCGCCTGCCGCTTCTCCCCGCATCACCGCACCGACGGTGCGCCGTGCTCTTTGCGATGCTCCGCCCATGCACGGCATCGCGGCACGCGTGCACCGGGCCTCCGCAGCGCTCCTCAGTGCCAACTGGCGGGAGGGCATCGGTCGGAACGGTGCCTCCTATGGCTACACCTGTCCGGACGGGGAGAAGTACCCGTACCAGTGGTTCTGGGACTCCCTCCTGCATGCCCTCGCGTGGGCCGAGGTGGATCCGGCGAAGGCCGCCACTGAGGTGCGGTCGCTGGTGGCAGCCCAACAGCCGGGTGGCCTGATCGGACACACCATCTTTTGGGATGCCCCCGTACGTCTGTCCCGTGCGACTTTTTACAACGTGCGCCGCCGTGACGATTTCACCACGGCCACCATCCAGCCACCCTTCTTGGGGTGGGTGTGGGCCGAAATCGCGGATCGCCTCGGTGATCCAGGATTCCGCGAGGAGGGGCGCGACCCCATCACTCGGTATCACCAGTGGATCGAACGCGAGCGAGTGGACGACACGGGCCTCGTGTGGGTGATCCTCCCGGACGAAACCGGGTGCGACGCATCCCCGGTCTTCGATGCCCTCCTCGGTTGGCGGCGCCACGGCGGGCCGGGGTTCGCCGCCCTCGTCCACCAAGCGCGCCGTAACGACTTTTCCCTCGCACGTACCCGTGCCAGCGGCGACTTCGCCACGGCCTGTCCGCTGGTCAACACCGCGTGGGCACTCGGGCACGTGGGTCTCGCACGCCTCGGTGACCCGGGGGCCCGCGACCGTGCGCGCGAGATCACCGCTGCCATGGTCGATCACCAGTGGGATGACCGAGCGGGCATCTTCCGCCTCCTCGGACCGGACCGCCGCCCGCTCGCCGGTGCCTGCTGGCAGGGAATCGCACCGGTGGCGCTGCCCGACCTGCCCATCGAGATCCGGGAGCGCCTCATCGACGAGTGGATTCTTCGCCCCGATCGTTTCTGGCCGGCCCACCCCCTGCCGTCCGTGAGCCTTGACGACCCCGCCTGCATGCGGGGCGACGGCGGCCGGATCCCCCAGTACTGGCGCGGGCCGTCGTGGCCTTTCACTCCCCCGTTCGTGGTACCCGGTCTCCTGCGTGCCGATCGTCGGCCGGAGGCGGTCGAGTTGGTGACGCGTATCGAGGGCCGACTCGACGCCCAGGGGTTTCGCGAATACAGCGATCCCATTGACGGCACCGGCATGGGTGCCGAGGCCTTCAGTTGCCAAGCCGTGGTGTTGGCGCTCCGCGCCTGGCTCGACCGACCGCCCATCCCGGCGGTTGACTGACCTCAGCCCGGGAGGGTTGCCCGGAGGTCCAGCACCCGGGCGAGCGACGCGTGGGCATCCGCCCGCGCCAGGCGTCCCGACCGCAGCGACGCGGCCACCGCGCGTGCGCCGGTGAGCGCCTCGGCCTCGCGGGAGGCCACGATGATCAGATCCATGCCGGCCACCGCAGCGGCGCCGGACGCCCCTGCGGTACCGCCCCAGGGCCAAAGCGCCGGGGTGTCGATGGCATCGGTGATAGTCACGCCACGGAACCCAAGCTCGCCGCGCAGCAGTCTCTTGATGACATATGGCGACAGCAGCGCGGGCCGCGGGGCGAACGCCGTGAAGATGATGGACGACACCATCACCATGGGAGCACCGGCCATGACCACCCGGCGAAATGGCGCGAGCTCCGCCGTGATGGTCGCCCTCGTGGCCGTCACGCGCACCGGAGCGTCATCGGTGTTGATCCGCGCCCGGCCAAATCCCGGAAAGTGCTTGGGCGACGCGATGACCCCAGCATCCCCAAGCCCTTGGGCGAACGCGGCACAGTCGGTTGAGACGCCGGAAACGGTTACGCCGAAGGCACGATCGTCGCGCTCGAGATCACCACCCCGGGTGGCCACATCGCACAGTGGTGCGAGATTGGTGTTGACCCCGAGGCCAAGGAGCGCGCGGCCGGTCGCCAACCCCTGATCGCGGATAGCGGCGGGTGAGAGCCGGAGTCCCATCATCTCAGGGCTCATTGTGGGAGGGATCTGCGGAATCCGCTTCACGTACCCACCCTCCTGATCCACCATCACGAGCAGTGGCTCATCGAGGCCGATCGGGCGCGGTACCGCCTGCAACTGCGCGGTGAGCCGACGGAGGGCGCGCGCAGTGGGTGCGTTGCGGGAGAAGAGGATCACGCTGCCCACTTCACCGCGAGTGATCGCCGCCCGCATGGACCGACTCACCGTGAGACCATCCACCGGCCATGTGATGCGCTGCCCCGCCAACTGGGCATCCGTGGCAGCGGATGAGGCGACGGCCGGGATCCCGAACGTCACCGCAACGACACCGAGCGCGGCCATCACCGACCAGTGCGGGCTCACCGGACGACCTTCGACATTTCGCTGTACACCATGCCCGTGCCAACCGTGTTGCTCATGGTGAACCCCAATCGCACCCGAGCACCGCGATCGCGCCGCGTGAGGACGTACCAACTTCGGGTCGCCCCCCGAACGGCATTCCAGGTTCCTCCGCGCCGCCGCTCCCACTGCCGTACCACGGTCACCGAGGTGGGATACGCCACGAGTGATGGCGTTTTCACCGTGATCCTCGCGCCGACGACAAGAGAACCGTTGATCGGAGGCCTCGTCGTGGCGTAGGGAACCACGGTAACCCTAGCCGTCGGGGGCGAGATCGCACTGGTCACCCCCAGCGCATTCGACGCCGTCACCACGACGCGCACCTGCTTTCCACGGTCGGCGACATCCAGACGATAGGTGATCCCCGTCGCCCCGACGATGTCGCCCCACGTGGATCCGAGGCGCTGCCAGCGATACCCGACGTCCGGCGCCGGCTCGGCCCGCCAGGTCATTGACGCGGTCAGATCGTTCCCCACCTGTGCCATGCCCGACACCGAGGGAACCCCGGTCGCCGTGTCCCCGACGGGCGCCCCGAGGGGGACGACCGTGGCGGTGACGGCATCGGGCGTGGCCCCGGTGGCGCCAACGATGACCGCGTCGATCGTGTACGCGATACCGGCACTCAGGCCGGGGATGATCACCCCGCGCATCGAGAGGGGCACTGTCACCGATGCACCCCCCGGGCTCGCCGTCACCTGCACGACCGGGTCCCGCCACGGGCACGTGCCCTCATCGGTCCACGCGACCTCGGCCGTGCCGGCACCGGGCGTGGCGGTGATGGACTCGGGCGACGTCACCATGTCGCAGATCCAATCGCGACCCGCGGAAATACGGGAGTAGACGCCGGGCTTGCCCGGGGCCCCGCAGATGGCCGCGCCCCAGCTGATCACGCCCACCACCGGGCGCCGAGAGCCGGTCACGATGTGCAGCGGGCCGCCGGAGTCGCCGTTGCAGACGTCGTTTCTCGGGTTGGCTCCGCCCGGGGCATCACCCGCGCACAGCATGGTGGTCGCACGGAAGATCAGTACGGTGGGGCCCGGATAGGCCCCCGTACACGTCGCGTCCGTCACTAGCGGCAGGCCCACCCCACTCGCCTGGAGGACGGTGGCGGCCGACTGCGGAGATTCCCCGACCGTGTACCCCCACCCGGCGGACCAGGCGACGGCCCCGGACACCTGTCCGACGGTAACGACCACGTCATCGGACGGTGCCTGCAGCACCACCGGCGTCTGGGCCATAGACGCCGTGGTACGGATGAGCCCGAAATCGAACTCGACCGTGGCCGCATCGAACGCAGGGTGCACTACGAGGCGGGCCGAGACGCGCACGGCCGGAAGCGCGGCGCGCGAATACGCACCCGGGTAGGTGACGATCTGTGACGCTAAGAGCCCGTCCACACAGTGCGCAGCGGTCAGGATCCAGCGCGACGTGATCACCGTCCCACCGCAGGAGAACGATCCGTTGACGTAGAGCGCAGTCATCGCGGGCCAGTCGACGGCCACGGCGTCGGTGCGATTCGGACCCACGACGCGCGTGCCCACGTCGCTCCTTCCAGCCACAGCCGGAGCAGTGACGAGGAGGCAGGTGACCACCACCATGAGGAAGCGGCGCATGGCATGAGGCTACCCGGAGCCGCGCGCGAGAACATCTGAGCGAGTCCGCCCGCTACCGTGGCGTCGTCCGATTGGGAGGAACGATGAGCAGCGACCAGATCACCAGCGCGGCGGACGGCTTTACCGACACCGCTGCCGACTACGACGACGCGGTGCGATTCAACATCGGTGGTGCACAGCGGCTGATCATGTCGATCCCGCCCGGTCGGTACAACGATGTGTTGGACGTGGGCTGCGGAACCGGCTGGGCCACCCAGGCCCTCATCGATCGCTTCCACCCCGCGCGCGTCACGGGCGTTGACCCCGCCGAGGGCATGCTCCAACAGTTTCAGGCCAAGCTCGGCGGGATCGAGGGGACCCACATCACCCTCGCACAGGGAGACGTGGAGACCATGCCCGTTCCCGACGGGGCCTTCGATCTCACAATCTGCTCAATGGCCTACCACTGGTTCCCACGCAAGTGGGTCGCCGCCGAGGCCATCGCCCGCACCCTCCGACCCGGGGGCGTGGTGGCCATCCTCTGCTCAGGACGAGGTGGCGAACAGGTCTACCGCGACATCCTCGCCAACACCGAGCCGGTGAACTACACGTGGCTCGGGGCGTTTGACGCGGTGCAGCGCGACATCCCCGAGATGGAGGATTACCTGCTCCAAGCGGGCCTCGTCGTGGACGACGTGTGGATGGAACGCCGCGTGCGTCACACCACCGTGGAGGCGTATCTCGAACGAATGCGCGTGGTCGCGGGGCACCTGGCCCGGGCTCCAGTCTCTGGTGGGGCACTTCGCGCTGGGGCCATCGGGGATCAAACCGAGGGCGAGGTGGCCACGTACCTCGCCAGAGTCGAACAAGCGATGCGCAACGCGTCGGGTCCGCGCGGGTGGACGTATGACTTCACCAAGCTCTACGCCATCGCCCACCTGCCGGGCTGAGCCGAACCCGGTGCCGGCCCGCTGACTTCGGGGCACGGCCCCCTTCCGTTCTAACCCGACCACCGCACGCGGCTACCGACCGACCGGGGGCGCCGTAGATGAGCGGCGACGCCGACACGCCTGCGACAGGCGACGACCGCCTCGAGAACCTGCACGTACGGCTCCCGTTCGACCTCCGGCGCACCGGACCGACGGTCACCCTCGTGTCGGGCGTCCCCGGACCATGAGGAACTCGCTCACTAGGTTGGCAACGATCCGGGCACCCGCCGTGTCGAGGTGGACGCCATCCGGCGACAGCAGTAACCCACGACGGTGAGCAATGTCGTCATACGACCGCCCCAGCGCGAAGTGCCCCACCAGAGACTGGAGCCCGGGCCGCACTGACCCGGTGTAGGCCGGTCCCCGCTCGCGACCGGTCGCCACGATGACCCCGGCCATCGTCTCGTGCACCGGCAGGTACGTGGCGTCGCGCGCGTCCACCACCTCGCGGATGACGGCATTGAAGTCGCGCACGGCATCGTTCGCTGGGGAGTCGAGGTCCTGCCCCAACGGGGGCAGCGAACAGACGGCGACGCGGGCGCCGGTGCCGTGAAGGCGATTGATCGCGGTCCCGAGACACTCACCGAACCACTCGGGCGACGGATTGCGTGGCAGCCCCTTCAACCGCCGGGTGGCGGCCAGATTTCTCTTACTCAGAGTGGCCTGCACGTCGTCGGTCCCCACAAAGATGATGGCGTAGGCCGGAGCGCAGGCCGCGACCTCGTCGAGGTCGTGCAGCATCTCCCACACCACCCGGCTGTTGACCCCACCGTTGACGAACGCGAGGTCGACGTGCTCCGCGCGCAGCATCCGGACGAAGTCGACGCTCGCACGACCACGCACGATGCCGGCCCCGAGGCACACCACCACGGGTCGGCCAGCGCGCTCATGCGGCGGCTGCGATAGGAAGGACGCGATGTTGCCCGATGCCGGTGCCTGCACACCCCGCATCGCACGGATTACCGCAGCGATGGCGGAGATCGCCGCCCCCACGATGCCCACTCCGAGTCCTCGTCTGATCCACACCGACACCACGCTAACGACCGGAGCCGCTCGACAGCCCGTTTGGCGGATTGTGATGGTTGCGCCCGAGTATGCCGCGGTTCGCACAGGTGACCGAGTGCACGCTGTTACCGACGGCGGCACCACGGGCACCGGTGCTCTCGTCGCGCCCACGAGTGGCCACTCGGTATCGAAGGGCGGCCGACCATCACACACGGGGGTCCTCAGCGGCCAGAACGCGGCGGGAGCATGACCTCGGCGCCCTCGGGTCCGGCACGCGACACGATCGTCGTCCTCGCCCACTGGCCCCACAATGTAGAAGGGCCCGCGCGTGCGGGCCCTTCGTCCGAGAGTGGGCGTTACTGGGTTCGTAAATCCGCGCCCCCATCAAGAGGGCAGACCCTCATAGGAAAGCCATTTTTGCTTGCGAGGAGTGCGAGGAATGCGTGTTACGTGATGGCTCGGTGATGGCTGCAAATCGGTTCGACCGACCGAGATCGCGTCAGAGGGTCGCAGGGG
>SHVE01000018.1 GCA_009694365.1 Thermoleophilia bacterium
ATCGGCCACGTTGCCCATGTGCAGGTTCACGCTGCCGCGGCTCCAAGGGCCCATGTGGCGGCCCACCATCCAGCCGAGGGGGCAGCGCAGGTACTCCTCAAGGGTGGTCACCGAGATGCGACTCTTCGGCTGTCCGGGAAAGGTGGCCGGTCGGCGGTGACGGTCGAGGGCGTCGAGGGCCTCGGCAACCGGCCCGGGGTCGCGGTGGCCCGTACGGGCGCGGCCCTGCAGGCGGCGGCGGCGTCCTGCGCCGTCGCGCACCGAGACCGGCTCGGGGACCACTCCCCCCAGAACCTCGCTGAACCATGGCGACGGGTCGCGCTCAATGCCATCGGCACCCTGGGACTGGCGCACCATGGTGAGGGCGTCGCGGGCCGTGGCACAGATCGCCTGTAGATCGGTGTGCTCGTCGCGCGGTCGGAGCCCCGGCACGGCGTCCTGCAGTTCCCGGCTGGTGAAGGGCGATGCGGCCGGGGGGCGCGGGAGCGATCCGGCCGAGAGGCCGGTCATCACCACGTGGGTGACACCGAGGGACGCCACCTCGGACGGACGGACGATGGTCACTCCACCCGTCGCTCCGCGTGGGCGGGGGACCGCGACGCTCTCCGCAAGGATCAGGTGCGCGTAGGGCGGTGCATCCACATCGTGCATACGAAGGGTGTCGATCTGCGTCTGCAGGGCGTCGAGCCAGAGGAAGGCCTGCCGCACCTGTGGGCCGAGGTCGTCAGGTGTCCCCCCGTGAGCGCGGTAGACATGATCGGCGAGGCGGAGGCCGCAATTGTGAAGGGCCTCGGCCTCGGCGATGGTGCCGTTCGCTCGGCTCGCCTCCACGAGGGTCACGTCGTCACGCGTGAGGCCAAGGGATAGGGCGTCGGAGTCGTCGGCTAGGTCGGCGAGAATCTCGTCACGGCGCGTGGGGTCGGCGGCAGCCGCGTCGAGGGTGAGCGCGAGGCGTTCGATGACGGTGCCCACCAACGAATCGCGCATGGCTGCCCCACGGGGGGCCACTACCGACAGCCCGCGGCGGGCGGCGGCCTGCACGGCGGCGTCGCCGTCGGCGCTCAAGGGTACGCAGATGGCGATGTGCTCCAAGGGCGTGCCGTTCTCAGCCCACTCGGCGGCCTGCTCCACGGCCACCTCCACCTCGTCGTCGGCGTCAATGCCGCGGATGGTGGGTGGCGGCCATGCGTCCTCGATCGTCCGGTCGTCGGGCCCCGTTTCCGTCACGCCTAACTGGTTCAGCAGCAGGTCGCGCCCCTCCGGGCCGATGGCCAAGAAGAGGGTCACGGAGCAGTGTTCGGCGAGTGCCATGAGTAGGCGACCGGTTGTGGGGCGAATGGCCGACGGCGGCGCCACCAGAAGGGGGCGATCGTAGGTCAGCCTCTGCGCGGCCTCCGCCGTCAGACCGCGGAACCGTGCACGGCTCACCACTCCCCGCCGGTGCAGCAGTGCCCGGAGATCGGCAATCCCGGACTCCACGGGGGTCTGCGGGCGGTACGGATCGACACCGGCGTCGTCGAGCGCCTTCAGGTGCGCAATGAGTTGGTTGACGTCTGCGGTGCGGGTACGAAGTGCGCTGAGGATCGGTGGGAGGGAGGGGTCGGCGAGTGCGGCAATCACCTCAGCCCGTAGCTCGATGTCGTCGAGGGGGGTGGGTACCTCGGTCCTGCTCCCGACGTCACGCCACAGGCGCTCCATCGTGTCGACGGTTCCTCCGAGAATCGTTCCGCGCCGCGCCACTTCACCGGCCAGTACGCGGTGGCGTACCAGTGCGCTCGCGACGATGAGTCGTGAGCCGGTTTCGCCTCGCCACGTGTCGAGCATCGTGGTCCACAGGGTGGGGCCGTGCGCGGATGTCACAAGACGGAGAGCCATCGTGTGGAGTGTCGCGGATTTGCGGCGCGATCATTACGCCCGGGAGCGTTACGGGGATGGACGCTGCCACTCGGTGTCCACCGGTGCGGTTAGTGGGGGAGCCGTTCAGTGGGAATGGATGGCGGAAGGGCGGCGGCCATGCCCGTAGTGCCGAGCCACGATGCCATGCGGGCCCTCGTGGCCTCGCCCTCGGACAGCGCTGGAAGGGAGCCCGTGCACCGGCCACTCACCAGCACAGCGGCCATGGCAAGTCCCACGTCCGTTCCGGTTCCCCGGAACTCCTCGGTACTGACGCTGTGACGGGATGAGGAGGGTGGCCACGTCGGCCACGATGCCTCTGCCGATCGAGCTGGTGCCGCGTCGAGCGCCCATGGGGGAATGTCCCATGGGCGCTCGGGTGAGGCATGGTGTCTAGCGGCCGTTCAGCCAGCGGCGCACGTTGTTGCGAAGTGCGCGCCGCTCCCAGCCGTTCATGAAGTCGGCGTGCAGGCCGGCGGTGTCGCCTGACGACAGCCCGTACGTGTGGGCCTCCCCGTCCCCGGCCCAGAAGACCTCCATGGTGAGCTCGGGCACCGGGTAGCGGTGCGTGGTGGGGCAGGTCCGGCCGGTGCGGTAGGCCACGTGGGCCTGCGTCGGGCTGCTCACGGTCTTGCCGTCCCAGCAGTTGGGGAACCGCACCACGCCCACGATCCCCTCGTCCACATCGCAGTCGGGCGGCGTTGCCTCGAGCGGCATCCTGGGAGGGTCGTCCTCACAGCGCCAGCCGGCGTTCTCCTGAAGTGTGGTGGCCGACTTGTCGCCCGCGATGAGCGTGAAGCCGGCGGGGAACGCGCGTACCCGCTGGCCGCGAGGGGCCGAGTACCAGATGCGGGTCTCGTCGGGCTCGATGGCCGTGCCCGCGCTGTCGGCGGTCGGATCGGCCATGAGGGCGGGCACCCAGTACGCCGAGCCGTCGCGGCTCTGGAGGCAGGAGGTGGAGTTGCGGGTGGTGTTGGCGGCCACGAGACTCGCCGTCGTCGATCCGGCGTTGATGCTCTCGGCCCCGAAGAACTGGTGGTTGTGCCCGAAGGGGTTGGTTCCCGGCGACAGGATGGGGTCGAATACCCCCGATGTGACGAACTCGCAGTTCACCTGAAACGAGCGACCCCGCCGGATGCCGAACGGCGTACCGCCCTGGCCGCCGTCGCCACGGGGGTTGAAGTTGTCGTCGCCCGAGTTCTGGCCGCCACCCGGGACGAGCGTGGCACCCGTGCCGATGGTGTCCCCCTGCGGGGCGCGCTGCTGCGTCGGCGGGAACGGATTCTGGGCGCGGTGGCCAGCCTGCCCACCGCGGTCGTTATGGGCGAAGGCGGGCGCGGCCGCCAGTGCGCCAGCGCCGATGGTGAGTGCCATTAGTGAAACGGTGATTCGGTTGGACGTGCGGGACATGAGGGGCTCCTCGTCGTGGTGTGAGGAGTAGCCAACTCGTCCACTGTAAGCGAACTGTGTGGAGCAACTTGCCAATTCGCAAGGTTCCCGGAAAGCGTTCGTGAAGGGCTAGGCGCCCCACGGCCGGTCGTGGGTGATTCCCAGATTGAAGTAGCGCCACTCCATGGCGATGTCCGACACCCCGAAGTGCACGGCTGCGTGATCCACGTCGATCCCTCGTGCCGCCGTCGCCCGCACTGCGGCCTCGGGCATGAGGAGGGATGCGGCGAAGTTGTTGGCCTCGCGCTCGATCGCGGTGTCGATCTTGGCCGACATGTCGGCCTCCCGGCAGAGGATGGGCTCGGGGGCCGGTCCCGAGCCCTCGTTGCACTGGCACACCCAGTGGCCGATCTCATGCGCCAGGGTAAACCGCCGCCGCCCGTCGTTCTCGCGCGACTCGCGGGCGTTCAGGTACACACGCCGTTGGTCGGGAATGAGCAGGCCCGACACCTCCATCTCGTCGCGGTCGGTAACGAGGAGGCCCAGTAGATCGCTCGCGATCGAATCCACCGGCACCGGCCCCTCAGTCAGGGGGAAGCGCTCGGCGAATCGCACGAGTAGCGCCTCGGCCCGCGGGTCCGATTGGCGCCGCTGGTGTGGGGTCATCCCGGTCCGCCCGTGAAGAGGTCGTCCACGTCACCGCGCTCGCGCGGCGCAGGCGCTAGCGCGCCCGGGGACGGCAGGTCGAGGGTGGCATCCGCGCGCGCGAACATCGCCTGCGGTGCCTGGGCCACGGATACGTCGGGGCCTGTGAGGACCAGTGCGGCCCGGGGTACGCCCATCACATGGGCGACGGCGTCGAACACGCGGTCGCGAACGCCGGCCAGCGGTAACTGGCCGGTCTCGAGTTCGTGGTAGTAGGTGGCCACGCGGGCCTCATCGGTCGGGGCCACGCCCAACAGCTCACGCAGCCGGTGCACCACCGCGTCACGCGTGAGACCCTTGCTCGACCTCAACTCGAGGAGCGGTGGTTGCCCGCGCAGCATGGCTTCCGCCATCAGCAGGGTCTCAGGCGCCGGGTTGGGCGGGCTGGTCTCGGCGAGTACCACCCTGATGCGGCGGCCCACCTCGTTGCGCGCGGCCTCGGTCGCCCGGTCCACGAACGCGCCGGCGTCGGGGCGCTGTCCGGCGACGTAGGCGGCGCGGAACTCCTCTACCAATGCGTCCACGGTGCTCATACGCCCTCCTCGGCGATCCACCGGGCAATCCGCCGCATGGCGCGGTGATGGATTTGGTGCGCATTGTTGGGTTCGATCCCCATCGCCTCCGCACACTGCGTGAGGGAGAGATCGTCGAAGGTGTGCAGCATCATGAGGACCCTCTCCCTGTCGGGCAGTCGGGCGAAAATGGCCTTGACGTCATCATCCTGCCCAACCTGCTCCATCTCGCGAAGGGCGTTCGGGTCCACGGGCTCTTCGCCGGGTATGTCACGGACGACCTGCTCGCGCTCCCCCTGCGTGGCGGCCGCCGCGATGTAGCCCTTGGTCGTCCAGTCGGCGATGCGGAAGAGCGCTGCGCCAATGGGTAGGCGGCACTGGTGGCCTTGACGCACTTCGCGGACGAAACGGACGAACACCATCTGGCGGATCTCCTCGGCCTCCCCCACCGACACGCGTCCCGTGGCCCGGATCCACTGGAGAACCGTTTCGAAGTAGGCGGCGCACAGCGAATCGAGATCGCCCCGCTTGAGCATCTCCTGATCGCGTGCGTCGCGTTCATCAGAAGAGAGGCGTGCGGGCAGTGTCCTGTCCTTACGTCACCGGCCACATCGTGACCGTTTCAGCGAATCCGGTGTGGGGAGACTAGAGATGCATGCGGACACATTCGGATGTCGGATACGTCCCCATCGGTTGCCGGGGGGTAGGTGGTCGGCGAGACGATTCGGACAGCGGATGCGACGTACCCTCGCAATCGCACCCACAGCGCTCGATCTGAGGGAGATCACGGCGCATCGAGGTCGCTCGGCCCGCTGGTGCCCATGCCCGGTCCGGCGACGGAGGTCGTATCGATGACGCAGCCCCGCGCCGAGGGAGCAGCGTGACCGAAAGAGCGTTCCGCCGCGTTCCCTCGGTCCCTCCCACACACAGACTCTGCTCTGAGCAGGATGTTCTTACGACGCTCCGATGGGGCTGGACAGGACCGCCCACGCCGCCTATCCTCCTCGCTGGCACTCAGGTGGGGCGAGTGCCACGCCCCGCCGGGACGACCTGCGGGGGTGGGCCCCGCAGACGAAGACAGAAGATGGGGAGGACGGATGAGTCTCGAGCCGCTCGGAGATCGTGTGATCGTTAGCGCTGCAAGCGCTGAAGAGGTCACTGTCAGTGGAATTCTGCTGCCGGACACCGCCAAGGAGAAGCCGCAGCGCGGCACGGTCCTGGCTGTGGGTCCTGGTCGCTACGTCGATGGCGAGCGTATTCCGCTCGACGTCAAGGTGGGTGACGATGTCATCTACTCGAAGTATGGCGGTACTGAGCTGAACCTGGATGGTGAGGACGTGATGGTGCTCAGCGAGCACGACATCCTCGGGAAGGTCACACCGGCCCCCAAGGCCGCCAAGGGCAAGAAGTAAGACCCCGTCGGGGAACCTCGAAAGGATTGGGAAGACAGAGACATGGCTAAGGAAATTAAGTTCCACGAGGACGCCCGTCGCGCCCTCGAGCGCGGCGTGAACATCCTCGCCGACGCCGTCAAGGTGACGCTGGGTCCCAAGGGCCGCTACGTCGTCATCGACAAGATGTACGGAGCGCCAACGATCACGAACGATGGTGTGACCATCGCACGCGAGATCGATCTTGCGGACCCCTTCGAGAACCAGGGCGCCCAGCTCCTGCGTGAGGTCGCTACGGCGACCAACGATGTCGCGGGTGACGGCACCACCACGGCAACCCTTCTTGCCCAGGCCATCGTGCGTGAGGGCCTCAAGAACGTTGCTGCCGGTGCCAACCCCATGGGCCTCAAGCGCGGAATTGAGAGCGCCGTCGACGCCGTCGTCGCCTCAATCCGTACCCAAAGCCGCGAGATCGCCGGCAAGGAGGAGATCGCTCGCGTCGCGACCATCTCCGCCCGTGATCGCGAGATCGGCGACATCATCGCCGACGCCATCGAGAAGGTGGGCAAGGACGGCGTGGTCAACGTGGAGGAGGGCCAGACCTTCGGGATGGAGCTCGAGTTCACCGAGGGCATGCAGTTCGACCGCGGTTACATGTCGCCCTACATGGTCACGGACCAGGAGCGCATGGAGGCCGTGCTGGAGGACTGCTACGTGCTCGCGCACGGCGGCAAGATCCAGAACGTCAAGGACATCCTTCCGCTGCTCGAGAAGGTCATCCAGACGGGCAAGCCGCTCCTCATCCTCGCCGAGGATGTCGAGGGCGAGGCGCTGGCCACCCTTATCGTCAACAAGCTGCGCGGGTCGTTCACCGGTATCGCCGTCAAGGCACCGGGTTTCGGCGATCGCCGCAAGCGCATGCTCGAGGACATCGCCATCCTGACCGGTGGCGAGCAGATCTCCGAGGAGATGGGCCTGAAGCTCGAGAACACCGAGCTCTCCCAGCTGGGTCGCGCCCGTAAGGTGGTCATCGGCAAGGACACGACCACGATCATCGACGGCGCCGGTAAGCCGGACGAGATCAAGGGGCGGATCAAGCAGATTCGCGTCGAGATCGAGAACAGCGACTCGGACTTCGATCGCGAGAAGCTCCAGGAGCGCCTCGCGAAGCTCGCCGGTGGTGTGGCCGTCGTGAAGGTTGGCGCCGCCACCGAGACCGAGATGAAGGAGAAGAAGCACCGCGTCGAGGACGCCCTGCAGGCCACCCGTGCCGCCCTCGAGGAGGGCATCGTTCCGGGCGGAGGCGTCGCGCTGGTCAACGCCGAGGCAGCTCTCGACAAGCTCAAGGCCAAGGGTGACGAGGCCACGGGCATTCAGATCGTGCGTCGCGCGCTCGAGGAGCCCCTTCGTCAGCTGGCCAACAACGCCGGCCTCGAGGGCTCGATCGTCGTGGGCAGGGTTCGCGAGTTGAAGAACGGCCACGGTCTCAACGTCGACACGGGTGAGTACATCGACCTGGTCGAGGCCGGAATCATCGACCCGGCGATGGTCACGCGCTCGGCGCTGCAGAACGCTGCGTCGATTGCGAAGAACATCATCACCACCGAGTGCATTGTGGTGAACAAGCCAGAGGAGGGCGGCCTTGGCGGCCCGATGACCTCACCGAACATGGGTGGTATGGGTTCCATGGGCGGAATGATGTAAGCCCAGCCAATCGGCTGAGCGGTAACACGAAGGGCGGGTCTTCGGACCCGCCCTTCGTCGTTCTGTCGGACTGCCTTAGGCATCGGTATCAGGCACCGGGCATCCCGCTTTTCCCGGTCGCTGCGGACATCGGTGACCGGCACCCGTCCGCCGCTCCCCTTCGCGCCGCCCTCAGGCCTTCGTCGTATGGGAAGCGTTTGCGCGCCGAAAGAGACGAGCACGATCGTGCGAACGGCGATGGTGAGTACCGCGGTTTGGGTGGCGGTCGTGAGGGTGTCGGGGGTCAGTGGGAACTCCCGTCCGAGCACGAGGGAGGAGCTGAGTACGAGACGAACTCGCGTGATTGATGACGGGCGCGTCGGGCGGCGGATGGCCGGGACGAGTACCAAGAGCGAGATGATCACGCCGACGACGATGATGGGCACGCGGAACGCATCGTTGACGAGAACGATCTCATCAATGGCATCGCGAACGCTGTTTCGGGCCGTCGCCACGGATGTGGGCGTCGTCGGTATCCCGTTTCTCGGTACGCCGTGGTGGCAGACACGCCACCACGGGCGTAAGTTGTTACGAGTATCACCGCAGGCCCAACAGAGGGCGGCCGAATCCGCCACGACACAGGAGGAGACCATTACATGAGCGGTCAGCATCGCGACACCATCGCCCTCCACGGCGGTCAGGTGCCCGACCCCACCACCAACGCCCGGGCGGTGCCGATCTACCAGACGACATCGTTTGTGTTCAACGACGCCCAGCACGCTGCCAACCTCTTTGCGCTGGCCGAACCGGGCAACATCTACACGCGCATCATGAACCCGACGTGGGACGTACTCGAGCAGCGTGTTGCGCAGCTCGAGGGTGGCATCGCCGCCTGCGCTCTGGCATCGGGACAGGCCGGCGCCGCGTACTCGGTGCTGAACGTCTGCCGCGCCGGGGACAACATCATCGCCGAGCCGCAACTGTACGGCGGTACGTACAACCTCTTCGCGCACACGTTGCCGCAGTTCGGCATCGAGGTGCGGTTTGCCGAGGGCAACGATCCTGCGTCCGTCGCTCGTCTTGCGGACGACCACACCCGCGCGGTGTTCGTGGAGTCACTCGGCAACCCGAGCCTCAACGTGGTGGACCTCAGGGCCTGGAGCGATGCGGCCCACGCGGTGGGCGTTCCGCTCATCGTGGACAACACGATCGCCACTCCGATCCTGTGCCGACCGTTCGAGCACGGTGCCGACATCGTGGTGCACTCGCTCACCAAGTTTCTCGGTGGCCATGGAACCTCGATCGGCGGCATGATCGTGGACAGCGGCACCTTCGACTGGCCCGCTCACACCGATCGCTTCCCGGGCCTCACCAGGCCCGACCCCAGCTACCACGGTGTGGTCTGGTCGGACGCCCTCGGCCCTGCGGCGTACATCGGTCGCATCCGGACCGTTCTGCTGCGCAACCTCGGTGCCGCGCTCTCGCCGTTCAACGCGTTCCTCATCCTGCAGGGGGTGGAGACGTTGCACCTGCGCATGGAGCGCCACTGCAGTAACGCCATGGTCATCGCACAGCATCTCGAGGCGCACCCGGACGTGGAGTGGGTGAACTACCCCGGGCTTCCGTCGTCCACGTTCCATGAGCAGGCCACGAAGATGTTTGACGGTGGCTACGGCGCCATCCTCACCTTCGGCATCAAGGGTGGCCGTGACGCCGGTCAGGCGTTTATATCGGGCCTCGAGCTCTTCAGCCACTTGGCCAATGTGGGCGACGCCAAGTCGCTGGCCATCCATCCGGCCACCACCACTCACTCGCAGCTGAACGATGAGGAGTTGGCCTCGGCAGGCGTCACGCCCGACACCGTGCGCCTCTCCGTGGGCATCGAGAATGTCGGCGACCTCATCACGGACATCGACCAGTCGCTGGCGAAGGCCACCGGCTGATCCACGGTGTGACCCACTGACCACCAGCGCGTCCTCGGAGGGGCTTGGCCTCGTCGAGACCCAGCGGGTCGTTCTGTTTACCCAGGACGACCCGCTGGTGCTGGAGTCGGGTTCCTCGCTCGGCCCGGTGGAGGTGGCGTACGAGACCTACGGCACCCTCAACGCTGCGGGCACCAACGCGGTGTATGTGTGCCACGCGCTCACTGGCGACGCACACGCCGCCGGCCACCATGGCGATCCCGATCAGCGAGGCTGGTGGGACAACCTGATCGGCCCGGGGCGCGCGATCGACACCCGTCGCTTCTTCGTGGTGTGCTCCAACCTGCTGGGCGGGTGTCAGGGCACCACCGGCCCGAGTTCCATCAACCCCACAACGGGCACGCCGTACGGCCTCGCCTTCCCGCTCTTTACCGTGCGCGACCTCGTGCAGGTGCACCGCGCACTCGCCGCCCATCTGGGAATCACGCATCTGGCCGGTGCCATCGGCGGGTCCCTCGGTGGCATGCAGGTGCTGCAGTGGGTCATCGACTACCCCGACGACATTGCCGCCGCGATGGTCATTTGCTCGTCGTCGCACATTTCAGCTCAGAACATCGCCTTCAGCGCCGTGGCCCGTGAGGCCATCATGCGCGACCCCGACTTCCAGGGCGGCGACTACTACACCACCGGCCGGGCACCCGACACCGGCCTCACCATTGCGCGCATGATGGCCCACATCACTTATCTGTCGGAGGCCGCGATGCTCGAGAAGTTCGGGCGTCGCCTGCAACACGGTGACGCCCCCCACTTCGGCTTCGATGTGGACTTCCAGGTGGAGAGTTACCTCCAGCACCAAGGGGAGGTCTTTCTCGAGCGCTTCGACGCCAACACCTACCTGTACATGACCCGGGTCATGGACTACTTCGACGCGTTTGCAGACTCCGGCGCGGCGGGCGAATGCCTCACGAACTCGAGCACCCGGTGTTTGGTCGTGTCGTTCGACTCCGACTGGCGCTTCGCCACCGAGCACTCCCGCGAGATCGTGCGGCAACTGCAGTCGTGGCGTATGGCCGTGACCTTTCGTGAGATCCGATCGCCCTGGGGGCACGACTCGTTTCTGCTCGAGATCCCCGAGTACCACCGCACCGTCGCGGCGTTCCTCGACCGGACGGCGACGGACCACGGGATCGAGTGATCGCGATCTCTCCCTCGGTGTCTGGCACCCGGTGCCTGACACTTGGCGATTGGCGCGAGGCCCCCGGTGTCTGACACTTAACGATTGGTGAGGGGCTTGGCTGTGCGCGGTATCGGTCACCGTTGGGCAGTAGCCTCCTCCCCGATGGCACTCCGCCCCGATCTCGATGTCGTCGCCGCCATGGTTGCGCGTGGGTCACGCGTGCTCGACCTTGGCTGTGGCGACGGCGCCCTGCTCGCGCACCTCATCCGCGACAAGGGGTGCGACGGCACGGGCGTGGAGATTTCGGACGATGGGTTCCATGCGTGCGTGGCGCGCGGGGTGCCGGTGATGGTGGCCGATATCGACCACGGGCTCTCCGGTGTGGACGATGGCGCCTTCGATGTCGTGATCCTGTCGCAGACCCTGCAGGCGACCCATCGCCCGGCGCTTGTGCTGCACGAGATGATGCGCGTGGGGCGCGTCGGGATCGTGTCGTTTCCCAACTTCGGGTACTGGCGCCTTCGCTGGTCGCTCGCCGCACGAGGGCGGATGCCGACCTCGCGGTCACTTCCGTACCAGTGGTACGACACCCCGAACATTCACCTGTGCACCATCCGTGACTTCGAGACCCTGCTCGCGCGTGAGGAGCTGATGACCCAGCAGCGGGTGCTGCTGGACGAGCGTGGCGGCCCCGCCCAGGGGATCGTACGGTACCGACCCAATCTGCTGGGTGCGGGCGCCGTGTACCTCGTGGGTAGGTAGCCCGTGGTCGCCACCGCCTTCTCCGCCCTGGTAATGATCGCGCTCGGCGTGGTGCTGCGGAAAACGGGTGTGGTCAAGCGCGAGAATGCCATCGTCCTCGTACAGATCACGCTCTACGTGCTGTTGCCGGCGCTCGTGCTCAAGATCATGATCGGCACCAACCTGAACTGGGACCTCATGTTGGTCCCGCTGGTCGCGTTTGCCGCCACCGCCGTCATGGTGCCCCTGGGCCTAGCGCTGGCCCGGATGCTGAAGCTCGGTCGCGCCGCCACGGGTGCCACGATCATCCTCATCGCCGTGGCGAACACCGGGTTCTTCGGCCTTCCGCTCATCGCGGCGTCACAGCACGACTACTCGTTGGCGGTGGCCGTCATCTACGACGCCCTCGGTACCGGGATCCTTATCTGGACCTTCAACCCCATCGTGGCGTCGTGGTTCGGACGAGGCGAGATCGACGATTCCCTCCGTCTCCGGTCGTCGCTCAAAGGGCTGCTCCTGCCCCCCATGTGGTGCCTCGTTATCGGGCTTATCCTCAACCTCTCCGGCGTGCACACACTGCCGGACGCCCTGCAGTTTCCCATCGACTATCTGGCCGCCGGCCTGCTCCCGGTGGTCATGCTGTACGCGGGGCTCGTACTCGACTGGTCGGCCGTCGCTGACAACTGGCGCGTTATTGCAGGAGTGTCGGTCGCGCGTCTGTTGATCGGCCCCGTGGTGGCGTTCGCCCTTGGCGTGGCCTTCGGGTTCACCGGCGCCGCCCTCGACACCATCACTGTGCTCGGCGGCATGCCCAGCGGAATGATGGCCCTCGTCATGGGCGCCCACTACCGTCTACCCGTTGGCCTGTTGGCGGGCTGCGTGGCGGTAACCACGGTGCTCGCCCTGTTCACCCTTCCGATCGTCACGGCGGTGGTTCATTGACCCCAGACCCGTTTAGCCTGCGTCTCTCCGCCAACGTGGTTGCACGGCGCAGCCAGGTTGTGCTCGGCCTCGACCCCGACCCCGCGCGGGTGGAGGGCGGGGTGCAGGGGGCACGCGACTTCTGCCTTCGGGTTATCGACCACGCGGCGGTGCACTGTGTCGCCGCGAAGCCCCAACTGGCCTGCTTCGAGCGGTGGGGTGCGGCCGGCTGGTCGGCGTTCGAGGATGTCGCGCAGGCCGCGTCCGACGCCGGGCTCCTCGTCATCGCCGACGCCAAGCGTGGCGACGTGGGTGTCACGGCGCGTCACTACGCGGAGGCCTTCCTCCGGGACCCCATTGACGCGGTCACGGTCAATCCGATGCTCGGTACCGACTCCGTGCAGCCGTTTCTCGATGCCGCGGCCATCACCGGCAAGGGGCTGTTCGTGCTCGTGCGCACGTCCAATCCTGATGCCGCACAGCTGGAGGATCTTCCGCTGGCAGATGGCCGCCCATGGCACGAGGCCGTGGCCGATCTCGTTCGTGGTTGGGGTGCATCGATCCCCGTGCACGACGGTGCGGGGCTGTCGTCGATTGGCGCGGTGGTGGGAGCCACGGTGCCCGAGCGCATTCGTCGTCTGAGGGACCTGATGCCCGATCAGCCGTTCCTGCTTCCGGGGGTTGGTGCGCAGGGCGGCGATCCGGCATTGCTGGGCCCGGCGTTCGGTGGTCATGTCGCAGGCGCGCTGGTGTCGGTAAGTCGTTCGGTCATCTACGCCGACGATCCGGCCACCGCAGCCTGCGCGATCCGCGACCTCGTCTGGTCTGCGTGGGAGTCGTCGCGCGAATCGTCCGAGGAGTCTGCGTAACAAGAACCACCTGCGGTGCGGACTGTTAAGTGTCAGAGACCCGGGCCCCACCCGTGTCGGCGGTCGTGCCGATGATCACTGCGTGCATCGGGGTGCGGGGACCCCCGACGCCGTCCCCGCTACCGCGCGGACAGTCGAAGTCCCGGACGTCGTCCCTGCCAGCCGCACCAGAGGGCGAACAGCACGAGTGCGATGACGGACCCGGTCCAGTGGAGCCCGGTGGCCACACCGATGAGGCTGACCAGGCCGGCGGCGACTGCGCCCACGAACGTGGGTATTCCGGGCAGTTTCCATACGAGCACGGTTACCGCCGTGGCAACGATCCACGCCCCCGGGCCAATGGCAAAACCCCACGACGCGAAGATCTCATGCGACAGCGTGAGGCCGGTGGCGGCGCCGAGGACGGCCACGACGAACGCCTGCGACAGCGCCGCACGCCAAGCAACTCCCCAGTCCATCTAGTCGTCGAGCAGGTCGGGCAGGTACGGGACGTTGCCCCGTGCGTCACCCTTCGGGGCGCCCACCATGATGTGGGCGGAGATGTCGTCCACGCGCGCCTCTCCCGCGGCCTCCTGTCCCGACATGTCGCGCACTGGGCCACCGGGGCCGGCCCGGTCGATCCACTGCTGCACGTAGTCGGCCTCGCTCTCGTAACCGAGGTTCCGGAAGGTACGCACCGCGCGTTCCTGATCATCCATCCACGCGAGACGCCCGTCGGCGGGGACATCGCCCACCGAGGTGGTGACGGAGCGCACCATCGCACCCGTGGGGTGGTACATCATCCCCTTGAGCATGACGGCCCGCTGGTCGTGATCACAATCGCGGCTCCACGTGCGCCAGAAGAGCGCGGTCTCCTCGACGGTGCGACGGAGATCGGTGCCCTTGCCCGACGGGTCCTGCCAGCGCAGCGCCAAAATCCGACGTTCGCCGGCCGGCAGCACGGTCGTGCCCCCGAGATCGACCCCGTAGGGGCGCACGCGGATCTCGGACTGCAGTTCGATGGTGAGTCCCGGGCCGTACCCGATGATCGAGCGGCCCTCGCTGCGCCACCGCGGGGCGTTTCGTCCGTGCGCGTACCGCAGACGGGTGACCAGGCCGATCTCCACCTCGCCCTCGAGCACGACCACCTGACGGATGAACGCGCCCGGGTGCGCGGCCTGCACAGGGCCACGCGCGGGAACCATGAGGCAGTCGATAACCCGCACGAGCCCCCGGGGAGAGCGTAGGTCGGTCTCCACCACAAGCGTCCCGGGTCGGTGGATCTGCTGCACCGGCTCGGAGTCGGGGAACACCAACTCCACCCCGCCGCCGCGTTCGGCGTCGGCGAGCCGGCTGATGATGGTGGGCTGGTCGATGCGCGGGGCAACGAGCCAAGTGAGCGTGGCGTTCTCGTCGACCAGGCCCATGGCCCGCCCGTCCGAGATCAGAAGGGGATCAGTCATATGAGGATGAGGGTACCGGAGGAATGATCCCTAGGATCGGGGGGTATGGATATCCACATCACCGTCATCTCCGATCCGGGGTGCCCCTGGGGTTACTCGGCATCGCCGTCGCTTGCCGTTCTTGAGTGGCGCTACGGCTCTCGGCTCACATGGCGTCTGGTCACCATCGGCATCGCCGAGGACGCCTCGATCTACGAGGCCCACGGGTACGACCCCATGATGATGGGGCAGAGGATGGAGATGTACCGGCAGTTCGGGATGCCGTTCACCGTCGGCCCCCGCGCCCGGCTCACGGGCACCGGCCGCGCTTGCCGTGCCCTCCACGCGGTGCGCCGGGTCGCGCCGGGCAGGGAGATCGCCGCGTTTCGTGCCCTGCAGTTCGGCTGGTTTACCACGCGCATGCTCATGGACGAGGACCCGAACATCTCCTCTGCCCTCGCCCGCGTTCCCGGGCTCGATGTGGACGCCGTCATGGCTGCCATCGACGATCCGGCTACCGAGCGGGCGTACCAGGCGGACAGGGCGGAGGCCCGTACCGCCCTCGGCAGCCCCACTGCGTTCCAGGGCAAAGCGGCCGACACCGACGGCGTCGTGCGGTACACCGCGCCGTCGCTCATCTTCCGCGCCGGTGATCGCGTCCTCGAGGCCGGGGGCTTCCAGCCCACCGAGGCCTACGACGTCATCATCGCCAACCTCGACCCCACCGGGTCGCGCCGCGCCGTTCCCGTCGATCTGCCCGAGGTCATCCTTCGCGAGTTCCCGATGGGGCTCACCACCCAAGAGGTCGCGGAGGTCATGCGCACCGACATCGAGACCCCCGTGGATCGCCGGGCAGCCGGGCAAGCGCTCATCCGTGCCGTGGGCCGCGGCACCGTGACGGTCGAACCGCTGGGCGACGACGGGCTCTGGGTGGCCACGACCTGACCGACGCGCGGTGTCACCCCGTTCCGGGCTGCTGCCGGTGGTGCGTGAGCGCGAGGGTACGTCGTGAACGGTTCGCGGCCCGGTCTGGTCATACGGGGCGCGTCGGTCGTGCCGCCGGGACGGGCAGCGGTCGGTCGCCACTCCGTGCGGTTGGGGCGGGTCTCCCCGGGGGCCGATCGGGGTGAGCACATCACCTTCCACTCGCGGGTTCACATCTCCGTCACCCGTGCCAGCGGCGGCCTCCCGGTGGGCGGCGCAGTCGCCGTGATGGCACGGGATCACTTTCCCCCCCGTCACGCGCCCCGGCCGGTGTGTGCCCGGCGTCAGCATCCGTGTGGGGAGTGCGTTCCTAGGGGTTGGTGAGCCTTACTCGACCGGGGAAAGGTGGTCGCGGCAGGCCACCTCGTGCCCGTCGCGCGAGATTCCCTGAAGGGTCACCTCCACCGGCCATCCGGGCGCGGGCGCTGCGAACTCCTCGATCGGTGTGGTGATCACGGCTTTCCACCGGTCGGCCGAGCACGCCCAGCCGTCGTCCACGAACTCGTTGAGGAGGTCGTAGAGGATGTCGGGCGGACCGAGCAGCAGGTAGCTCGTGGGGGCCGGTGGTCGGGGTGCGTCGCTCACGACCCGTGAGGATAGAGTCCCCGGCCATGGCGTCTGAGGAGAAATTGTCATTCACGGGTGAGATCGTCATGCTCTTCGAGGATGATCACCCGTACCGCGGGCGATCGTTGCTCATCACACTCGACACGGAGATCCCGCTCGAGCGCAACACATTCGAGGTGACGGGGGAACTCGCCGACCGGTACGCGGATGTGATCGAAGAGGGGCAGGTCGTGCGTATCGACTGCCGCGGTGACACGCAGGAGGTGGTGTCGCCGGAGTCGCTTGAGACAACCGACAAGATCGTGGCCACTGTGCTGGGCATCGAGGTCCTCTCGCAGGCGTGACCGCGGAGCGGATCACGATCGGTGGCGATGGTCCGCCGCTCGCCGCCGACCTGTACCTCCCCGACACCGGCGTACCGCTGGGCGGCGTGGTCATCTGCCATCCGCACCCGGCCTACCGCGGCACGCGCGCGTCGCACGTGGTGCGTGCGCTCATTCGCGCGGTGGTGGCCGATTCGATGGCGGCGCTCGCCTTCGACTTCCGCGGAGCGGGGGAGAGCGCGGGCGAGAGCGTGGCCGACCACACCGAGTGGGGCGATGCCGCGCGCGCTCTCGACGTACTGGAGGACGCCCTGCCTCCGGGTACGCCACTCGCCATTGCCGGGTACTCGTTCGGAGCCTGGGTGGCGCTGAACGTGGGCGCTGCCGACCCCCGGGTACGAGCGGTGGCCGCGGTGGCCCCGGGATCCACACTCCCCACCGACATGGGTGGGAGCGTGGTGGCGGTGGCCCACCCCGAGAATGATCACATCACGCCGGTTCCGGTGATCGCCGATTGGATGGAATCGGTGGGTGGCGGTGAGCTCACCGTCATTCACGGTGCCGACCACTTCCTTATTCACCACGCCCCGGAGGTGTCAATGCTCCTCGCCGCATTCCTCGCCCGTGCACTGTCGAGCCCCCCGCCGTTAGAGTCCACCGTATGATCGACCTGAACCCGTACCAGCAGCCCACCGACCCCGCCAAGCGCAAGAGCGCGGTGATGACCGACGGTCCGAGCCGGGCTCCGGCGCGCGCCATGCTCAAAGCGATCGGGTTCGACGACGCGGCTCTGGCCAAGCCGATCGTCGGGGTGGCGACAACCTGGATCGAGACCATGCCGTGCAACATCAACCAGCGCGAGTTGGCCAAGCACGTGAAGGTCGGCATCCAGAAGGCCGGCGGCACGCCGATGGAGTTCAACACCATCTCGGTGAGCGACGGGGTGTCCATGGGCACCGAGGGGATGAAGTCGTCACTCGTGAGTCGGGAGATCATCGCCGACTCCATCGAGCTGGTGTGTCACGGCCATTCGTTCGACGCGGTCGTCTGCCTGGTGGGCTGTGACAAGACCATCCCCGGCGCCGTCATGGCACTCGGTCGCCTCGGTATTCCCGGCATCGTGCTCTACAACGGGTCCATCGCCGCCGGGGTCCACAAGGGTCGTGACATGACCGTGCAAGACGTCTTCGAGGCGGTGGGTGCGCACGCCGCTGGCACCATCGACGACGACGAACTCCTCGCGGTCGAGAACGCGGCGTGTCCGGGTGCGGGTGCCTGTGGCGGTCAGTTCACCGCCAACACCATGAGCATGGTGTGCGAGTTTCTGGGGCTCGCACCGGTCGACCTCAACGGCATCCCGGCCACCGACCCCGCCAAGGGCAAAGCGGCCGAGGAGGCCGGCAAGCTCATCATGGATCTTGTCCGGGCCAACATCACGCCGAGGGACATCGTGGACCGGCGCGCCATCGACAACGCGGTGGCCTCGGTGGCCGCCTCCGGTGGATCCACCAACGCAGTCATGCACCTGTTGGCGATCGCCCACGAGTTCGACATCCCGTTCACCATCGACGATTTCGACGTGATCGCCGAGCGCACGCCGATCCTGGCCGACATCAAGCCCGGCGGTCGCTTCGTCGCGGTCGATCTGTTCAACGCCGGTGGGCCCGGACTGGTCATGCGTGAACTGTTGAAGCAGGGGAAGCTCGACGGTTCCGCCCCCACCGTGGACGGCCGCACCATCCGGCAGATTGCGGACGACGTTACGGAGACCCCCGGTCAGGAGGTGGTGGTTCCCATCGAGACGCCCCTCAAGGCGACCGGCGGGCTGGCGATTCTGCGCGGCAACCTCGCGCCTGAGGGGAGCGTGGTCAAGTTGGCCGGGCACGAGCGCCTGTACCACCGCGGTCCCGCCCGTCTGTTTGAGCGCGAGGAGGAGGCCTTTGCGGCCGTGACGGCCGGTGCGATTCAGTCGGGCGACGTGGTGGTTATTCGCTACGAAGGCCCTGCCGGTGGCCCGGGCATGCGAGAGATGCTGCACGTGACGGCCGCCATCGTGGGCGAGGGAATCGGCGACGAGGTAGCCCTCATCACCGACGGCCGGTTCAGTGGTGCCACGCACGGGCTGATGGTGGGCCACGTGGCGCCCGAGGCATTCCGGGGCGGCCCGATCGCGGCCCTACGCGAGGGCGACATCATCGTCCTCGACGTGGACAAGCGTGAACTCAACGTCGAGTTGAGCGACACCGAGATCGCCGAGCGCATGGCGGACTGGACCCCGCCGCCCCCCAACTACGCGACCGGCGTGCTGGCCAAGTATGCGGCGCTGGTGTCGTCGGCATCCGAGGGTGCCGTGACGAGGCCGAATCACTGACACCGGTCGCCCGCGTCGGGTCCGGATGGACCCCCGGCGTGGGTCGGTATAGTGGCCTCGCCCTCTGCGGGAGGCGCGCTGGGGCGTAGCCAAGCGGTAAGGCTGCGGGTTTTGGTCCCGTGATCGGGGGTTCGAATCCTCCCGCCCCAACCATGCACACAACACAGGCCAGCCAGATGAGCGTCGGCGCAATCGTCCTTGCCGCGGGTTACGGAACCCGTATGCGATCTCGCATTCCGAAGGTTCTCCATCCCATCGCGGGAAGGCCCATGATTCTGTGGGTGCTCGATGCGCTTGGCGGTATGGACACGGGCTCCGTAGTAGTGGTGGTGAGCCCGGAGGGCGAGTCCGTGGCGACGGCACTGCCTGCGGGGATGACCACGGCCACTCAGCACCTCCGCGACGGAACGGGGGGTGCCACACGCGTCGGCCTCGCCGTGCTCGACGCCACGGTGCAGACCGTGGTGGTCATGTGTGGTGACACCCCGCTGGTGGACCCGGCCCTCATTGCGGCACTGGTCGCCGACCACCGGACCAGCGGTCGGGCGGCGACCATGGTCACCGCCGTCCTCCCCGACGGCGGGTCGTATGGGCGCGTCATCCGGGACAACGGCACCGTGCGCGTGGTCGAGGCGCGCGACGCCGACGAGGATCAGTTGGCGGTGCGTGAGGTCAACGCCGGGCTGTTCGCGTTCGATTCCGCAGCGCTGGCCGTGGCGCTCGCCGATGTGGTGTCCGACAACGCCCAGGGCGAGGTGTACCTGCCCGACGTGCTGTCGCTCATCCCGGGTGAGGTGGGGGTCGTCGTGGCACCCGACGCCAGTGTGGTGCAGGGCGTCAACACCCGCGTCGACCTCGCGGAGTGCGAGGCCGGGGTGCAGACGCGCCTGCGGCACGACCTGATGCTCGCTGGGGTCACAATGCCCGACCCCTCCCGTGTGTATGTGGAGTTCGGGGTGGTCGTGGGGCAGGACACCACGCTCTGGCCCGGCACCATCCTGCGCACGGGCACGGTGGTGGGGGAGCGGTGCGACATCGGTCCCGACGTGGTCATCGACGATAGTCATGTGGGTGACGGCACTCGTGTGGTGAGCGCCCACATCATCTCGTCCACCGTGGGGAGCGACTGCCAGGTGGGCCCCTTCGCCTACCTGCGTCCGGGCGTGACGATGGAGGATGGCAGCAAGGTCGGGACCTACGTGGAGATGAAGAACACACGCTTGGGTGAGCGCTCCAAGGTGCCGCACCTGTCGTACATCGGCGACGCCGACGTGGGGGACGACACCAACATCGGCGCCGGTAACATCACGGCGAACTACGACGGCTTCCGTAAGCACTCCACCATTGTCGGGTCGGGCGTCAAGACCGGGTCCGACTGCGTGCTGGTGGCGCCGGTAACCATCGGCGATCGGGCGATGACCGGGGCCGGCTCCATAATCACCGGTGACGTCCCGGCGGGCGCGCTCGGAATCGCGCGCGCTCGCCAGGAGAACATTGAGGGGTTCACCGCCAAGGCCGAGGCGCGCGCCAAGCGCGCCGCCGCCGACGCCGACACATCGGGAGCGCAGTAAGTGGGCACCAAGAGCATTGATCGCGACGATTCCAAGCGCCTCATGGTGTTCGCGGGGACGTCGAGTAAGCAACTCGGGCAGAAGATCGTCGATCGCCTCGGGATCGAACTCGGTGACGTCGTCATCAAGCGCTTCGAGGACGGCGAGGTGTACGTGCGCTTCGACGAGTCCATCCGTGGGGCCGACATCTTCCTGGTGCAGTCCACGAGCACCCCGGTCAACGAGTCACTCATGGAACTCCTCATCATGATCAACGCGGCCAAGTTGGCGTCGGCCCACCGCATCACGGCGGTCATGCCGTGGTACGGCTACTCGCGCCAGGACAAAAAGAGTTCCCCCCGGGAGCCGATCACCGCCCGTCTCGTTGCGCAGTTGCTCGAGGCGGCGGGAGTGGATCGCGTGCTGACCATGGACCTACACGCGGGCCAGATCCAGGGCTTCTTCCAGATCCCCGTGGACCACATGACGGCCACGCCCATCCTCGCCGACCACTTCAGCGAGCGGCAGTTCGCGGACGCCTTCCCCGAGGGGCTGGTGGTGGTGTCGCCGGACGCCGGTCGCGCCAAGCTCGCCAACCACTTCGCCGAGAAGCTCGGTGCCCGCCTGGCCGTGCTCGCCAAGCAGCGTCCCGAGCACAACGAGGCCGAGATCACCTTCCTCATCGGTGACGTCGCGGGCAAGGCCGCTCTCCTGATCGATGACATGATCGACACCGCCGGCACGCTCTGCGCTGGGGCCGCCGTGGTGATGACGGCGGGTGCCACCAAGGTGATGGCCGCTGCGACGCACGGCATCTTCTCGGGCGCGGCGTTCGACCGGCTCGAGGAGTCCGTGATCGAGGAGATCGTGGTTACCGACACCATCCCAGTGCCCGACGGCGCGGCCGGCGGCAAGATAAAGGTGCTCTCGGTCGATCGCATCTTGGCCAACACCATCCACAACGTCTTCTGTGACGAGTCGGTGTCGGAGATCTTCGCCGGGGAGAACCAACTCTTCTGATCGCGTCGGGATGTGAGAGGCAGAGTCCCGTCATGAAGGTCTCCTCGCTCCGTATCGTCGTGGCGCTCGCGGCCAGTGCCCTCACGGCATTCGCGTCTGTGGCTGCGGCGGCGCCCGCGCCGCGCGTGGTCTCGGCAAACGGCTACCGACCCGCCTCCGGGCCTGCGCGGGGCACAATCGTGGTCACCGCGCGGGTCTCCTACCGCGGTGTTGTCCGGGCTGCGGACCTCCGTGTTCGCGATGCATCCGGGACGCCCCTCGCAACCGGAGCCGTCACCCTCACCGCTGGGGGGCGCACGGTGATCGCGCGCGACACCGTCCGCCTGCAGCCCTACGCGCATCGTGGTAGGACCGCGTATTTCTACTTCCGCTTCCCGGCCTCAATGGCACGCCTCCTTCCACGTACGGGGACCCTGCGGCCCGCCTTCCACTTCGGTGTCGCGGGAGG
>SHVE01000019.1 GCA_009694365.1 Thermoleophilia bacterium
GACGCTTCGGCTTCTCGTCCTCCGCGGCGGCCTCGCCGGTCGGGGTCTCCTCGACGGCTGTCGCCTCGGCCGGCTTCCGGGCGGGTGCGCGACGACGCTTCGGCTTCTCGTCCTCCGCGGCGGCCTCGCTGGTCGGGGTCTCCTCGACGGCTGTCGCCTCCTCGGAGACCGTAGCGGCGCTGCTACGACGCACTCGGCGACGGCTTGCGGTCGTCGCTTCCTCCGCAGGTGCTGCCGTTGTCGTCACCGGTTCGGCCGTACCTGTGGCCTCGCCGACCACATCCTCCGCGGAGGCGTCCTCGTCGGCCACGGCCTCGAGGTCGTCCAGCGTGGGCTCGCCCCCGTCCACATCGTCAGCGGATGGGCGCCGGCGCCGGCGACGCGTGCTGCGCGCCGGTGGGGCATCCGGGTCGTCATCCTCGACCGCGGCGGCCTTTACCCCGGCCTCAACCTCGGGGGTCAGAAGCACCATGTCCTCATAGGTGATGGGCTCATCAAGCGACGGCATCCGTCCCAGGTCGGGGTCGGGCGTGGGGATGACGACGACCTCGAATACCTCGCCCTCAACGTCGTCGCCGCTGTCGGTGGTCGCCGCTTCCGTTGCGGTACCGAGGCCCTCGCCGCTTCCACGACGACCGCGCCTGCGGCGCCGGCGGACATCGCCACCCGGACCCTCGGCGTCACCGGTGATGTCGATTTCGGCAAGGGGTGCGTCCGAGGTTGCCACGCGGTAGGTGCCGCTGCGCGGGTCGGTCTGCAGAGCGATTCCGGCCTTGTCGCTGACGCTTTCGAGGAACTTGCTGAACGTCGAGAAGCCGATGGCCGACTCGTCGAACGCCGGGTCTTTGCGGCGCATGGCATCCTTCACCACGCTTGCGAGCGGCAGCTCCACGCCTTCGCGTTGGAGCGCCAGCAGCGACTCACTCAACAGGGCGACGGGGTCCTTGCGCGATCCGCCACGACCACGGCGTTCGCCCGATCCTGAGACCGTGGCGATGCTGTCGTAAAAGATGAACTCGTCGCAGTTGGCGATGAGGAGTTCGCTGGAACTCTCCCGATTGCCCACGCCGATCACGCGCTTGTTGAGCTCGCGCAGTTTGCCGACGAGCGGGGTGAAGTCGCTGTCGCCGGACACGATGACGAAGTTGTTGAGGTGCTCCCGCGAGTAGGCGAGTTCCATCGCGTCGACGGCGAGCTTGATGTCGGCGCGGTTCTTGGCGCCCTCGCGGGCGGACGGCATCTCGATGAGTTCGAGACCGGCGTTCTGCAGGTCCATCTTGGCCTCGCGATAACGGCTCCAGTCCGCGTAGGCGCGTTTCACGACGACGCGGCCCTTCTCGGTGAGTCGGCTTAGGACAAGATCGATGTCAAAATCGCCTCGAGACTTGGCGCCGGGACGGGCCATGTTCTCGAAGTCAACCAGCACGGCGAGCACATGCTCTGCCATGGGTACCTCCGATATATGTGTGGTGCCCCTCGAGCGGGGGCTGGTCATGCGGCAATGCCACGTCTCCGCCCGTGGGCAGGAACGCGCTCACTGTAGCAGCGACGTCCCCGGTGCCCGTTGGGTCGGGTGCGCAGGCCCGGCATTCCCTAGACTCGCCTGCGGTCCGGAGAGGTCCGGCACGTGAGGCGCCCACGGCGTCCCGACAGTCACGATGGACGAAAGGCGTCGAATGGCGACAGAGGCCCAGGTGGACGGAACACTCACCGTCACCGATAACCGGACCGGACAGACGTACGAGTTCCCGATCACCGAGGGCACGATCCGGGCGACGGATCTGCGCCAGATCAAGACGTCGGATGCAGACTTCGGCCTGATGACCTACGACCCGGCGTTCATGAACACCGCGTCGTGCCGCAGCGCGATCACCTATCTCGACGGCGACGCCGGCGTACTCCGCTACCGCGGATACCCCATCGAGCAGTTGGCCGCGAAGAGCACGTTCCTCGAGGTCGCGTGGCTGCTGATCTATGGCGAGTTGCCCACTGCGTCGGAGCTCGCGGGGTTCACCGCGCTCATCGCGGAGCGCATGTCCGTCGATCCCTCGATCAGCAACTCGGTCACGGCCTACGCGCAGGACGCCCACCCGATGGGCGTTCTCGAGGCCGGATTCGGCCACCTCTCCACTCTGTACCCGGAGGCCAAGGAGGTCGAGAGCGATTCCGAGCGCATGGACGCGCTGGTCAACACCATCGCGAAGATTCCGACCATCGGCGCTATCGCGTTCCGCCACAACCAGGGCTCGCTTCCCGTGGCCCCGGATCCCCTGCTCGACTACTCCACCAACATCCTCACGATGTTCTTCGGTGCGGACTACACGGTGGACCCCCGCCTCGTGCGGGCACTCGACATCCTCCTCATTCTCCATGCCGACCACGAGCAGAACTGTTCCACCAGCGCGGTGCGCAGTGTGGGCTCCTCTCAGGTGGACCCGTACTCGGCCGTTGCTGCCGGCATCGCCGCGCTCTACGGGCCGCTGCACGGTGGCGCCAACGAGGCCGTGCTCGAGATGCTCCGCGAGATCGGCTCGGTGGACAACATCCCGGCCTTCATGGAGGGTGTGAAGAAGCGCGAGAAGTTGCTCATGGGCTTCGGCCACCGCGTGTACAAGAACTACGATCCACGCGCGACCATCATCAAGAAGGCCTGTGACGACGTATTCGAGGTCACGGGTGTCAACCCACTGCTCGAGATCGCCGTCGAACTCGAGAAGGTCGCCCTCAGCGACGACTTCTTCATCCAGCGCAAGCTCTACCCGAACGTGGACTTCTATTCGGGCCTCATTTATGAGGCACTGGGCATCCCGTCCGAGATGTTCACGGTCATGTTCGCCATCGGTCGCGCCCCGGGGTGGGTTGCGCAGTGGCGGGAGATGATCCAGGACAAGGAGCAGAAGATCTCGCGTCCGCGCCAGGTCTACATCGGCTCCGGTGAGCGCGACTACGTGGAGATCGCCTCCCGCTAGACGGGGACTCGGCATCGTTCGGCCGCGAGGTCGGGCAGTGCACCCCCCGTTCGGGAACTGACCATGGCCGACGACACCGCATCGGACCAGGCCGTGTGGGACGAACTCGTGGCCCGGCTCGAGGATTCCCTCGCGCCCGAGTGGATCCGTTTCGCCCGGGGATCCGCCGACACATCGTGGATGCGCGCGATGCTCCTGGTCGACGCCCACGACCGCCTGTCGTCGGCCACCACCACCGAGCACGTTTCCCACACCCTGCACCACCTCGCCGCCGCGAACGGCAACGAGGCCGAGGCCACGGGGTGGCAGGCGCTCCACGAGAAGCGCCGCGAGGAGCGCAGGATGCTGCTGCTGCGCATCGAGGAGGTCGGCCCGATGGTGCTCACCGGCGATCCCGCCGCCCTCTTCGCTCGCTCGATCAACCCGATCCAGGTTATTTAGCCGCACCGCCCGCGGGATCGTCTCCCTCTCGCATGGCGGCCGCCGCGCGCAGGATGCGCGGAGGCAGCAGGGCGATGAGGGATCCCCCGCCGACGCGGGGTGACCGCAGCGCGATCACGGCGGCCCCGGGCCGGCGAAATCCGATCGGACCGCAGCCGGTGAGATCCGCCAGGGCGTACGACAGCCCGGGTTGGTGAGAGCAGGCCACGATGGTGTGGGCACCGGGGTGCTCGAGGACGATCTCGATCAGATCGTCCGATGTCATACCGGGTGCCAAGCGGTCGTCGGTCTCCAGGTCGCAGCCCGCGGCGTCGGCGACGAGCCCGGCGGTCTGGTGGCAGCGCACCAGTGGGCTGGTCACGACCACGTCGGGGTGGAAACCGAGGGCGATGAGCCCGACCGCGGCACGAGCCGCGGCAGTGTGGCCACCCGGTGTGAGCGCGCGCACGGCGTCGGTACCGTCGGGTGCGCTGTCCTCGGTGACGCCGTGGCGCATGAGGACGAGGAGGGGAGTGGCGGGCTGGCTCATCGGAGTTGGGGTACCTGGCCCACGAGGATCGCCGCCATGATGACGATGAGCAGTGTCACCCCGATCTCGATCCACGCCGTGCGCCGCACCGTGGCGAGGGTGGCCATGGTGGGTGCGCCGCTCAACTGGCGGAGCGCCGACACGCTGCGGCGCGACCGGAGGGCGAGCACGCCCGCGATGGACAGGAGTCCGATCTTGATCAGGATCGACCAGCCGTAGGTGGTCTTCCAGAGGTCGGTCGGCGACGACATCTCACCGAGGGCCCGCACGACGCCGGTCGCGACGATGATGGCCACGACGATGAGCGCGACGGAGGAAAAGCGGATCAGCACTCCCCCGCCAAGGGCGCGGCCCCCCACCCCAGCCACACGCGGCAGCCGGAGCAGCCACACGACCGTGATGACAAGGCCGCCGACCCATGCACTGGCGGCGGTGGCGTGGAGGGCATCGATGGGGATCTGCAGGGCGGGGATGGACGCGGTGGATGCATGTCCCTGCGCGGAGATCGACCCGAGCGCCACGAACGCCGGAACCAGCATGACCAGGAGCGGGCCGAGCCCACCGTCGGCCCGCTCCGGTTCCGGTGCCCGGTCGGACCGGTACTCGGCGAGGAACCGCCAGATCCCGAGCGCGAAGAGGGTGAACAGGGCGAGGGTGCGGATTTGCAGATGGTCACCGAACCGGGTGTCGGCGAGCACCCGTACGACGCCCGCCGGATCGCCGAGGGCGCCCCCGACGCTGGTGCCGAGCGACCCCGCCGTCTTGACCACCAAAACCGCGCCCTCGCCGATGAGCGCGATCAGGGAGAGTGTGCCGAACAGGATCCACCACGCGTCGCGTGCCCATGCGAGCGCCGCGTCGCGGTCGGCATCGGGCATCGTGGGCGGCGCCCGCCACGCTGCGCGCCAGATGAGCCCACGGAACAGGAGCAGTGCGAGAAGGCCACCCACGCCCACCAGTTCGAGAACGCGTGCCCCCACCGCCCAGGCCGAAGTTTCCGCAGGTCCGGTACTTCCCCCCGGGCCGCCGAGGTAGGGAGGAGTGATGGGCAGGTCGCCCACGGCGAATACGGACGCACCCGGAATGATGTGGCCATCCGCCGACACCACCCGCCAGCGCACGGTGTACGTGCCGGACGGCAGTCCCGGCCGGACGAGTACTTCGGCGATCGCCGAGTCGGTCGGGAGGACGGCTCCCGGCCCGCTCGACTCCGGGGTGCCCGAAGCGCCCACCACCGCAAGGTCTCCGGGTTGCAGGATGTGCACCGGACTTGAGAACCGGATGGTGACACGATCGGGAGCCCGGTCGAGGCGCTGTCGGTCGGATGGCGTGATCTGATCGATAACGGCGTGGCCGTGGGCCGGGGATGTCCATCCAGCCAGCGACGCGAGTGCGAGAACCAGAGTGAGGACGGCGAGCGGCGATACATGGCGGAGCGTTCTCACGACGGTGCCAGCCTATCCATACATCGGCCATCGGGCGCGCGCTGCGCTAGCGTCCTTCGCCGATCTGTTCGACCCGAAACGGGAGACACTGTGGGCGGCATCGTTGACGGCAAGCGCGCCCTCGTGGTGGGCGTCGCGAATAAGCGGAGCATCGCGTGGGCGATCGCGCGTCGTCTGGACGCGGAGGGCGCTCGTGTGGCGCTCACGTTCCAGGGCGAGCGCGTGGAGACAGATGTGCGCGCGTTGGCCGACACACTCCGCCACGGCCCGGTCCCTGTGGTACCGATGGACGTGACCGACGCATCCGGTATGGATTCCGCCGTGGCCACCGTCGCCGCCGACCTTGGTGGAATCGACATCCTCGTGCACGCGGTCGCCTTCGCGAAGCAGTCGGACCTCGGCGGGCGCTTCATGGACGTGTCGAGCGACGGGTTCCAGATGGCGCTGGACATCTCAGCGTGGTCGCTCAAGACCTTGGCCGAGCGGGTCGAGCCCCACATGCGAGCGGCCGGTGGCGGTGCGATCGTCACGCTCAGTTATGTCGCCGCCGAGCGGGCGGTGCCCGGTTACAACGTGATGGGGGTTGCCAAGTCTGCCCTCGAGTCGATCGTGCGGTATCTCGCCTGGGACATGGGCCCCGACAACACCCGTGTCAACGCTCTGTCCGCCGGGCCGGTGCGCACCCTCGCCGCGCGTGGAATCCCGGGGTTCGGCGACATGGTGGCGAACGCCGTGGAGCGCTCGCCGCTCCGGCGTGCGATCGACGCGGACGAGGTGGCCGATGCCGCTCTGTTCCTGTGCTCGCCCCTGTCACGCGCCATCACCGGTGAGACGCTGCATGTGGACGCCGGGTATCACGCGATGGCGCTCTGACCCCGCGTACCGTGCGCATTGGCATCGTCTCCGACACCCACGTCGGGGAGGTGCTGCCGGAACTGCCGACGGCCGTGCCCGTCGCCTTCGCGGGGTGCGACCTCATCCTGCACGCGGGTGACATCACCTGCACCTCGGTGCTCGACCGCCTCGGTGAGATCGCCCCGGTCGTGGCCGTTCAGGGCGACCACGATCTGGCCGTCGGAATCGATCTGCCGCACGACCGCATCATTAACGTGCGGGGGCGTCGTATCGGCCTGACGCACGGGCATCGCGCCCGGGCCGTCGAGCTCCCGGCGGCTGGGCTGAGTCTGGTTCGCCGACGTACCACGCTACTCGGGCTCCATCGCCATCTGCGCCGCCGGTTTGGGCCCGTGGATCTCATCGTGCACGGGCATCTGTACGTGCCGGTGGATACCGAGGTCCGTGGCACGCGCGTGTTCTCACCGGGGGCCGTGTACGTCCCCGAGGACCGGGATCTGGGAGATGGGATGGGGGTGCGCCGGAGGGTCCTTATGCGGTTCCGAGGGTCACTCGATCCCGACGCCCGCGCCGCCTCGGTGGGGATCGTGGAGGTGGGGCCGGACGGCCTGACGACCCACCGGATCATCCTGCACGATGTCCCCGGATAGGGCGTCCGAGTTCCCCGGTATCGTCGTCTTTCACCCCAATGCGGGAGGTTGTTCGACATGACCGCCGACGTCGCATACTCGTTCCGCAGCGCGCACGATGAACTCGCGCGCGCGATGGCCGACTATCTGGCCATCTCCCGTGGATCCCACCTGTACGCAGACCCCGCGGTGCACACGACCGCTGAGCAGAACGCGTGGGGTCGGATGATGACGTTGCGCGACCGCACCGACGCGGTCACCGAGCCCGTACCGGTCTAGGCGCCCTCGTCCCTCATCGGGACGGGTGAGACGGGCGTCGTGACCGTGCCCTGTACCCGGAGACGGGTCCGGGCGTGAGACCGCCTCGGACTCGTGCGCCGGCGGATTCCGGCGACGGTGTGTCGGTGGATCGTCGTTTCCGGGTCGATTCCGATGACCTCGTCGTTTTCCATGACGCCGAGGTCCTCCGATACCCGCCCCGCGAGCACGCGGGGCGGGTGACTCTGCGTCTGGCGGGGGTCCGAACCATGAGCCACGGATTCTCGGCCGGACTCGCCCGGGTCGGGAGTTACGTCAGGCCCGTTGGTTCTGTTCCCTCGCACGTCGTTCGATTGCGCGCTCCGCTTCGGCCTGCACCATGGCCGCGAAGCGTTCGATGATCTCATCGGGAACGGGACCGTCCGGGGGCTCATCGGTGACGATTGACGATCTCGCCGGCAGGTCGGAATCCTCGTGTTCGATGCGCGGGTGCTCGCCGGTCGCCATGACCTCGTGGGCCATCCCCGTGTACTCACCGGTCGTCTCCACCTCGTCATGGATGGCCAGTAGCTCACCAGTGACCTCGACGGCCTCCGGCTCGCCGTCCGGCTCGGCATCGACTTCCGCCTCGGCTTCCGGCTCAGCTTCCGGCTCCGGCTCCGGCTCGGTCAGCCCACCACGGCCAGCTCCCAGAGGTGTGACGGTCTCGTCGAGGATTCCCGGCCCGGCATGGGCGGGGATCTCCGGCATGGGCACCTCGTCCACCTCGACGCCGTTACTCTCGACGACGACGCGGTAACGGTCGATGTGGGGGGCGTGAACGAACAGAAGACGTTGCCATTCGTCATGTCCGGCCTGGCGCGCCGCCGAGGTCGATCGGTACCGCCCGATCTCGCTGCGCTGGGCCTCCGCCGGGCTGCCCGACACACCTACCACCACCACGATGAAGCGTTTTGTCAGTCCCACCGCGAGCAACCTCTGTCCGGTTCCCGATGTTGGGTCCAATGTTACCGCCCCACCTCGGGCGCTCTCGCGCTCGGGCCGCCGTGGCCCCCGGCCGGATACCCTCCGTGCGTGAGCCACGGACCCTTCCCCCATGTCGTCGCCTGTGTGGACGAATCGCCGACCACCCCGTCGGTCGTGCACCTGGCGACCTAGGTCGCGGCCCCGGGCGCGCGCATTTCGCTGGTGCACGTGCTCGGTGGACCGCCGTTCAGCGAGTCGTTCCTCGCCGGTATCGGTACGGCATTCAGCGGGTCGCCGCTTGCCGATGCCACGGGCCCGCATCGCGAGATCGCCCAGGCACTGCTTGAGATGCTGGCTGAGGATGTGCCGGGTGGGGTGCCCGTTCTGCTCGATCCCGCCGACGCCGATTCGGCACCCGATGCCGTTGTGCGATTCGCCAACGACAACGGGGTGGACTGCATCGTGGTCGCTGCGCATGGCGAGGCACTCAAGCGTGCCGTGCGTATGGTCGGGTCGTTCAGCGGACACCTTGGGCGTCACGCCCCCTGTCCGGTGCTACTGCTGCCACCCGGCGTCGTCGTCACCTGGCCCTCGGCGGAGTGGAGCGGGGGACGACCCGGCGGCGTCGCCGAACGTCGTCATCCCCCAGTCGGGTGCACGGCACATGGGCGTGGTCGGCGGGGACCCCGCGCGCGTCGCGGGTCGCGACGACCGGATAACCGGTATCCCATAGAGCGACACCACTATGGCCGACTGCGATGAGGGCACCGTCCCTCGTTCGATGCCGTACTGCAGCGAGGGGGATCTACGCCGGCGCCGGTTGACATCGGCCGCATCTCTGTCCTCGGTGAGCTCCTACGGTGCGGGTGGCTGGACGCTGTTCGGATGGGTGACGGGCGGGGGGGCTGGCGGCTGTGCCACGGGTGTTGATGGCTCCTGCGCGGGCGGCGCCGGGACAGCGGGTGTGGTGGTGGTGGGGAAATCGGGAGCGGGGAGCACAGTGTCCGACACCCGAAACGACCGTGCATTCTGCAAGCCGCCGAGCCAGTACTTGGGCAGGTAGGTGATACTCACGCCGCCGCGGCCACCCGAGGAGTGGATGATCCATTTGTTGCCGAGGCTCATCCCCTCGTGCGAGGCCTGGTCTTCGGCGGTCTTGACTCCGCGGTCGCCGAAGAACACTAGGTCGCTTACCGTGGCGCTCTGCCAGGGGATCTTCCGGCCGCGCGCCCCCACGTTCATCGTGTAGGTCGTCCGTCCGTCGGGCACGTTGATGGATGCCTCGGCGTGGCGATCGCCCGTACGCCAGACGTACCAGACGAACCCCGAGCAGTCGAAGCCAGCTGATGCTTGCGGATCGAGTGGGGAGTTGACATCGGGCCACTCCCCGCCCCACACGTACGGGTTCCCGACGAGCAGCAGGGCACGCTGAACCAGGGGCACGACCACCGGATCGATGACGGGGATGTGAAACGTTTCGAGCGCCCTGACCGACAGAGGAATACCGCCACGGCGGATGGCACGACCACGGGCGGCCATGAGCACGAGGTCGGCGAGGCGGATGGGCTGCTGATCCGTGCGCTCGAGGGCATCGTCGCTGGACGGGTAGTTGCGGCGGAGGCCGGCCTCACGTGCAGTGATCGACGTGCCGAATCCGGGGGGCAGGATAAACCGGCGCCCCGACGCATCCGTGAACCGGCCCATGCGGGCGACGGCGCGGTGCATACCGAGCGCGAGGGTCCAGGCCCGGTTGGCAACCGTGCCGGTGAGCGGTGCGTCGAGGGTCACCTGGCCGGCAGGCGCGGTGAGCCACCCGCGATCGACGACGTGTTTGGCGGCCGAGCCATCCGGGTCGGCGGCGGCCACGTCTCTCCAGACGGTACCCAGTGGGCCGGCGGGGAGGCGTATGACCGATCGGAGCAGACGTACGAGGTCGCGGCGGGTGGCGTCGCGTGAGAGCGCCACCGCCGTGGACTCCCCCGACCACAGTCGCGATGTCACGAGATCGCGGGCCGCCTCCTCGCCGAAGCGGAATGCCGCGGAGGGCACCGGCCCGGCGCCCGGAACCGGTTGCGCCAGTGCTACCGCGGTGAGCGACCCGATTGCGGCGATCGGCGCCACCACGAGGGTGGCGAAAAAAGCGCGGCGGCCGGGTGTGCGGAACGTGATGGACATGAGGGCGATGAGGCTAGACGCGTGTGGGGGCGCAATCGGTTGCGCCGCATCATGTCTCGAAGATTCGCAACAACCCATGCACATCCCCCTTATGGAGAAGGATCTGCAACGCCGGCAGCGTGGGACGGGCGACGTGGTCGGCGTGTCGGTTCCGGTCGGGAGACGTCGTCGATGCCATGTGGCACGCCCCACGTGGGTCGCCACCGGTTCCGCAGGCCGATGATGACCATGGCACCAAACATCGGGGTCGTCCCCACAACGAGGAGGGCGGCCCCTTTGTGAGGCGCATATAGAGGAGGAGTTGCTGCTGGCGACCACCGGGATTGTCCTCGCAATGAGGAGGGTGACGGGGCCGTGGGTCGGGTGACGTGACGTGAACGACGGGAGGAAGTCTGCGCGTAACCCCCCGGACATGACGAGTCGGTGGTGCCGGGTTCGGATGGGGATGACCACCGCGACGGGCAGCGGTGTGCCCATTCGGTACACGTCGCAGCCCTGCGGGCGCGATCCCCACACGTCGGCGGGGGGATGTCACGTTCCTCGGCAACGTTGATTTGCCAGCTCTCGCCGCCCGGTGTGCACGGCGGCCGTCCGACGTGTGCCCCTGTCGACACCCCTGTCCGAGGGCACGCACACCGCGATACGGCTCCGGGGACCGTGTCGTGGCGCCCCATGCGCCTCAGATCGTCCCCGTACCCTGCGTACGGGATGCGTCCTCGGGCGTTCGCTACCGTCCGGGCATGAACATCCTTCGCATGGGTGGCCTCGCGGTCGCAGTATTCGTGTCCGCCACCCTCCTCGCGGGGTGTGGATCGTCCACTCCCCCGGCCGCGTCAAGTGCGACCAGCGTCGCCACGAGCGAGATGGTCACCGCTGGTATCGCCCAGTGTGATTACGCCTCCATCAACCAGGTGGTGCAGGAGTCGTCCGACAGCGACAGCGCCACCGTCACGCTGCGCCCTGACGCCTTCGGTTGTGCCGATGGCTGGGCGTACGCGTTCCCCGATACCCACGACTACACCTACACGGTGGTCTTTGAAGCCGAGGGTCAGTTCTGGATCCCCAAGGACCGCCAGACGGTGTGCATCACACCGGGGAACGAGGTCCCGGAGTCGATCTTCCGGAACGCCTGCGAGACCAACTAGCGACGGCGACGTCCGGAGGGGACTGCCTCTCGACCACTCCCTCAGGATGCCGGTCCCGCCACCACAGGCACCCGGATTCACGGCGCGGGAGCGGCACGTCGGCGGCGTCGGAGATAGCGGCGGATGTGGTCATCGTGCCACCCGGGTCGCGTTGCGAAGAACCGTACGGACCCGCTCCGGGGCGGATATGCGCGTCCGTTGTTGCACCTCCGCGGTTCACCGTGTCCGGGGTTGCCCTCAAACACGACGAAAGGCACGCCGGAGCGGGCCTTTCGTGAAACGGGAGTGACGGGACTCGAACCCGCGGCCTCAGGATTGACAGTCCTGCGCTCTAACCAAGCTGAGCTACACCCCCAAGGATCTCCGGTAAGCGGATGGGCGGTGACGGACTTGAACC